>NZ_JBHYXZ010000083.1:16194-32915 GCF_042752395.1 Actinosynnema sp. NPDC059335
CCCGCCGCCGCGCCGAGCCACCCCCCCCCCCGCTCGCGGCGCGCGCCCCGCGGGGGGGGGGCGGGTCGGGCGGGGGGCCCCCCCCCTGGCCGCCGACCTCGGCATCCCACCGGACCCGGCCGGCGTGGTCGTGTTCGCGCACGGCTCGGGTAGCTCACGGCACAGCGAACGCAACCGCGCCGTAGCCGAGTCGCTGCGGCGCGACGGGTTCGCGACGCTGCTGCTCGACCTGCTGACCGAGCACGAGGACCGCGAGGACCGCGTCACGCGTCGGCACCGGTTCGACATCGAGCTGCTGGCGGAGCGGGTGGCGGCGGCGGTGGAGTGGGCGTCGCACGCCCGGCCGACGCGCGGCCTGCCGATCGGCCTGTTCGGCGCGAGCACGGGTGCGGCGGCACTGGTCGCGGCGGCCGGCACGTACCTGGTCCGCGCGGTCGTCTCACGCGGCGGACGGCCGGACCTCGCGGGCAGCGCCCTCGCACGGGTGCGCGCGCCGACGTTGCTGGTGGTCGGCGGCCGCGACGAGCAGGTGCTGGAGCTGAACCGCGAAGCGGCCGAGCGGCTGGTGGCGCCGAGGCGGCTCGAGGTGGTCGAGGGGGCGACCCACCTGTTCGAGGAGCCCGGCGCGTTGGAGGCGGTCGCCGAGCTCGCGGGCCGGTGGTTCCGTCAGTACCTGTGACGCGCCGGCCGTCGGCCCGGCCCTGTCCGCCGGCCCGGCCGAGACCGGGGGTGATTCGCAGACCGTGCCGAGGGGAAGGGGGCGGCTGCGGGTCGAGGGGTGCGCGGGGTGGCGGTTGGTTGCCGGCCTCGTTGTTTCAACCGACGTTCGAGGTTGACGATAACGGCGTTTTCTTTGATGAAGTTCTCAATGATCACCCGAAAGTGGCACGGGGGACGAGTGCGGCAGGTGGCGATCATCATGCCACTGACGTGCGGATTCGGCACGTGGAGGGCCGAGGGGCGTGGCGTGCCGCCCCTCGGCCCGAGCGGTCCTAGCCGCGTCGCCACTTCTGGTTGGCCGTGCCGGCGCACTCCCAGAGTTGCAGCACCGCGTCGTTGTTCGGGTTCCAGTCCGCGATGTCCACGCACTTGTTCGCCTGCGGGTTGACGAGGTCACCCGCCGCCGTCAGGACGAACTGCTGCGCGGGATTCCCGCTGCACCTCGCGACCTGGATCGCGGCTCCGTTGGCGGTCGAGCCCCAGGCCACGTCCATGCACATGTTGTTCTCCGTGCGCAGCGTCCCGCCGGTCCACTCCCACCGCTGGTTGGTCCCGCCGGTGCAGTCCCACACGATCAACCGCTGCCCGTCGGCGAAGTTCCAGTTCGGCACGTCGACGCACTTGCCGTGCCAGGCGCTGACGATGCTGCTCGTCGTTCACGGGCGGGGGAGTGGGGGCCCCCCCCCCGGAAGGGGGCCGGGTTGTAACGGCCCGACGGGGGGGGGCCGCGGGGGCCCTCCGCGACCTCGGCGGGCCCGCGGGGTCCTTTGTTGTCGGGGGTGGCGGGGGGGGGGGGGGCCCCCCCCCGCCCGTGACCGGCGTCAGGATGATCCCGGCCGAACGGGGGTCGCCGTCGTGCACCAGCGACTCCTGCGCCTGCACGTCGTCGAAGGCGAACCCGTACGCCTTGCCGTCCACCATGTTCCGGTGCACGAGCCGCGAGTAGTGGTTGGTGAGCGTCCCCTGGTAGAAGTCGGCGGGCCCGCCGCCGGGCTGGGTGTCGATCCGCCCGAGCGTGGACCGGTGCAGCGCGGCGCACAGCGTGCGCGCGATCGGCCCGACGACCTGGTCGTTGGGCGCGGCCAGCGCGCCGTCGCAGCCCCACACGTTCGCGGTCGACGGCTTGGCGAACGACGCCACCTGGCGACCGGACGAGTCCGTGAACGTCATGGTGTTGCCGGACGTGCGGCCGAAGTATCGGATGTCCGGCCGGTCGCCGAACGGCACGACGGTCAACGTCCTGCCGGTGTAGGCGTTCCACGCCTCCGTGATGTACGGGTCGAGGTAGTTGCGGTCGAACAGGCCGGCGTCGGCGGCCTTGCCGGGCGCGAGCACGCGCAGCACCGTGCCGTCGGCCCGCGTGCGCACGGTGTTCGCCCAGCCCGGTTGCGCGCGCAGCCCGTTGATCACGTTGTCGCGGCCGTTGGCGACCAGCTCCCCGGTCTTCTTGGTCACGCCGCTCGCGCCGGTCACGGTGACCGCGTGCGGCACGGCGAACTGGTCCACCTGGGAGCTGTTCAGCCACAGCCCGGCGTCGTTGTAGGTGAACTCGCTCCAGTCGAACAGGATGTCGCGGTTCGGGTCGCCGGACGACCACGGCGCGGGCTGCACCAGGCCGTCGGGCGTCAGGAAGAACTTCAGCTTGTCCCCGAACGACATGTAGACGCGACCGGAGATGAAGCGCGGCACGCGCAGCGTCACGCTGCCGCCGTTGGCGGGCCCCGCGATCGACACGTCCGGCGCGGGCACGGGCGGGTTGGCGCCGGGCGACCACGGCGTGAACACGCCCGCCTGGTTGACGTACCCGAGCCGCCCGCCGGGCCTGATGTCGGTGCCCAGGACGTACAGGTGGACGGCTTCGGGCCGGCCGCTGTGGTTGGTGACGGTGAGCGGCAGGAGGTCCGGTCCCGTGGCGGCGGCCGGCGCGGCGGCGGCCAGGGAGGCTGAGGTGGCCAGCGCGGCGACCGCGCCCAACCACTTCGTCAAGGTGCGCATCGGTGCGAACTCCTCGGTGCAGGGCAGGCTGATCCCACCCGCGGGCCGGGTTCAGGGCGGCCGGCGGGCGGCGGTCCCACGACGTCGTGAGAGCGCTTCCATAGGGTTGTTCGGTGGTCCGACCACTGTCAAGGGCGGAAAGTGACCCCGGCCACTGGAGTCGCATGTGGAAGGCGGTCAGAGTGGCGGCATGACCTACGACGTCGAGTCCGTCCGCGCCCGCTTCCCGTCCCTGGCCACCGGCACCGCGCACTTCGACGGACCGGGCGGTTCCCAGGTGCCCGCCGTCGTCGCCGACGCGGTGCGGGACGCCCTCACCTCGTCCCTGGCCAACCGCGGCGTGGTGACCGCCGCCGAACGCGCCGCCGACGCGATCGTGCTGGACGCCCGCCGCGCGATGGGCGACCTCCTCGGCGCGGACCCGGCGGGCGTGGTGTTCGGGCGCAGCATGACCCAGCTGACCTACGACTTCGCCCGCACGCTGGCGCGCACCTGGCGGCCCGGCGACGAAGTGGTGGTGACGAGGCTCGACCACGACGCGAACGTGCGGCCGTGGGCGCAGGCCGCGGAGGCGGTCGGGGCGGTGGTGCGGTGGGTCGGGTTCGACCCGGCGACCGGCGAGCTGGACGACGTGGCCGAGGCCCTGTCGGACCGGACCCGGCTGGTGGCCGTCACGGCCGCGTCGAACCTGATCGGCACCCGCACGCCGGTGGCGGACATCGTCGCGTCGGCGCACGCGCGCGGGGCGTTGTGCTACGTGGACGGCGTGCACTTCGCGGCCCATCACGCGGTGGACGTGGCGGCGCTCGGGGCGGACTTCTTCGCGTGCTCGCCGTACAAGTTCTTCGGGCCGCACTGCGGTGTGGTGGCGGGGCGTCCGGAGGTGTTGGCGGACCTGCGGCCGGACAAGCTGCTGCCCTCGCCGGACGCGGTGCCGGAGCGGTTCGAGCTGGGCACGTTGCCGTACGAGATCCTGGCCGGCTGCACGGCCGCGGTCGACTTCATCGCCGACCTGGCCCCCACCGACGCGACCCGCGCCCAGGGTGGGCGTCGTGCGCGGATCGAGGCGTCGCTGGCGGCGGTCGGCGGGCACGAGGACCGGTTGCGCGAACGGGTCGAAGCGGGGTTGCGGGAGTTGCCGGGCGCGGTCGTGTGGTCGCGGGCCGGGTCGCGCACGCCGACGGTGCTGGTGACGTTCGAGGGCCACGCGGCCGCGGACGCGTACCGGCACCTCGCGGGGTTGGGCGTGAACGCGCCGGCCGGGTCGTTCTACGCGATCGAGACGTCCCGGTGGCTCGGGCTCGGCGACACCGGCGGCCTGCGCGTCGGGCTCGCGCCGTACTCGACCGACGCCGAGGTGGACCGCCTGCTCGACGGGCTGGCGGACTTCCTGCGCCGTGCGTGACGTCGACCGCCGTGCGTGACGTCGGTCGCCGTGCCTGACGTCGGTCGCCGTGCCTGACGTCGGCCGCCGCGGCTGACGTCAACCGCCGGGGCGACCTCCGCGACGGCGCGGCCCGAACCGCATCCTCATCCGGCGGACGGCGACGCCGACCAGCGGCCGGTGGGGGAGCAGCCAGGCGAGCGGCCCCGCCGGGTCGATCCGCCAGGCGGCGCGCACCGGGGTCACGAGACCCGAGGCGCGCAGCGGCGTGCGGGCGACGTCGTCACCGAGCGCCTGCCACGTCGACGCGACCGCCGCCAGCCACACGCCGAACCGCGGCGAACGGGCGCGGACCGACGCGACCGGGCCGCGCCCGTCCCGCGCGGACGCGGTGAGGCCGTCGCCGTCCCACTCGAACGCGGCCCGTTCCTTGGGGATGCCCCACAGCTCCCGGCCACCCGCCCGCGACGCCTCGCTGTCCACCCAGATGTGCGTGATCGACACCCCGACCCTCGGGCCGCGCCGCACCAGCACGGCCGCCAGCACCTCGTGGTACGCCATGCCGGGCGGCCGGTAGTCCACGAACGCCGTGCCGACCACCGCCCGCCCGACCAGGGTCACCGGACGCGCGGGCAGCGGCGGCAGCTGAGTCGCCCGCACCAGCCACACCGCCACGCATCCGCGCCCGTTCAGCCGCCACGGCTCCGGTGGGTAGCCCGCCATCGGGGAACCTCAACTCCCCCTCGACGGCGCGGGTCGGGCCGCCAGGCCGAGCCCGCGACGCGCACGACGTGCCGGTGGCGGAGGCTCGGCCCCGGTGGACGTCGGGAGACCGGTGTAGGCGTCGAGCCACCCGGTCGCGCGGTAGTCGCCCCGCCGGGTGAACACGGCGACTCCGGCCCCGGCCGCGTCGTCGTCCTCCACCACCGGGTACGCGACGGTCGCCGACGACGTCGGCGCGGTCCACGTCCGGCCGCGCCACGCGATCACGGACGCGCCCGTGCCGCCGGTCGCGGTGGCGCTGTCGGCGTGCGCGGCGAGGGTGTAGTTCGTCGTGCGCTCCCGCAGCAACGCGGTGTAGCCGGCGTGGTCGAGCACGCAGCCCGCCGGCGACCGCCCCGGCGGCCAGTCCGGCGCGCGGACTCCCCGCGCGACCGCCGACCGCCACAGCTCCGGCACCACGTCCCTGAGGTGGGCGCGGGTGGCCATCTCCTCGCACATCCACAGCAGCCGGCCGGCGCCGCGTCCGGGCGCGAGGCTCCGCCAGCGGACGCGGTGGTCGAGGTCGGCGGCCACGATCGCGATCCACGGGTGCACCGTGCCGAGCACGCCCTGCGCGGCCAGCCACGCCAGGAACCTCGGCGCCTGCTCGTACACCGGGTGCAGGGTCGCCAGCGGGATGCCGGCGGCGACCCGGCGACGTGCGGAGTCGAACAGGTGCGGTGACCGGGCCGCGAGCAGCAGCGCCGCCCACGCCAGGTCGCCCGGCGCGGTCGTCGTCTGCGACCCCAGGCCCTTCACCGACGTCGTGTTCGTGATCTGCGACGTCTTGCCGCCCGCCTTGATCACGGTGGCGACCGCGGGCCGCACCGGCTCCGGCACCGGGATCCCGGCCAGGTCGCGCACCGCGACCGAGAGCACCAGGCTGAGCGCGTTCTCCGCCTCGTCCGGGTCGTGCGGGACCGGCAACAGGCCCAACGTGCGGCGCAACCGGTGCCCGGTGTGGGTGGACACCATCATCCGCGCGGTCAGCCGGCCCAGCTCGGTGATGCCGAGCCGGCCGTCGGTCAGCGTCAGGTGGCCCTCGTCCACGAGGAACGCCACGGCATCCTGCACCGGTTCCAGGTCGTCGTCCCCCTGCGCGTACGCCAGCGTCTCCACCCACCACGCCTGCGCGTCGTCCATCGTGCCGATCCGGCCCTGCAACACCTCGGCCAGCACGTGGTCGGGCAGCGACTCGCGGATCCGCGAGTACACCGAGTAGCCCGCCACCAGCCTGGTCTGCCAGTCGGCGCGCTGCGTCTCGTCCACTAGCAGGTACGACCAGCCCTCCGTCTCGCCCGCGCCGATGCGCCCGGCCCGGCCGAACATCTGCAGCACGGTCGAGGTGTCGATCGGCTCGCCGCCGATGGAGACGTCCCGGACGATCACCGCCCGCGCCGGCAGGTTCACGCCCGCCGCGACGGTGGACGTGGCGACCAGGACGTCCGCCTCACGGGCCCGGAACGCGCGTTCGGCCGCGTGTTTGTGCTCGTAGTCGGCGTAGTGCAGCCGGACGCCCACCTCCGCGCACGCCTTGGTGAGGCCGTCGACGTCGTCGGCGGCGACGGTGTGCACGGGTGCGCCCCGGTCCGCGGCGATCGCCATCGCGGTCGAGCGGACGTTGCGCTTCGACCCGCAGAACACCAGCACGCTGCCGCCCTCGGCGGTGTGCCGGTGGGTCAGGTCGAGCACGACCTGCTCGCGCAGGCGGTTGTTCGCGGTGAAGCCCGAGGCGGCCGGGATCGTCGGCAGCTGCCAGGTGACCTTCGACGGCCGCCAGGTCGTGGCGACCAGGTCCGCCTCCAGCCACTCGGCCACCTCGGCCGCGTTGGACACCGTGGCCGACAGCCCGACGATCCGGACCGGCGAGTCCGCGCCGCGGACGCGGGCCAGCAGCGCTTCCAGCAGCGCGCCGCGGTGGGGGCTGCCGAGCAGGTGGATCTCGTCCACGACGAGGCAGCCGACCTCGCCGAGGGCCGCCTGGAGGGAACTGGCGCGGCAGATCGCCTCGAACTTCTCGGTGGTGGCCACCCAGAGGTCGGCCGCCTTGACCGCCTCGACGTCGACGGCGTACTCGCCGGACAGGCGTTCGACGCGCAGGCCCTCGGTGCGCCACGTCTCCAGTTCGCGGTCGAGTTCGTCGGTGAGCGAGCGTTGCGGGACGAGCCAGGCGGCCTTGCGGCCTTCGTGCAGGATCGCCTTCAGCGCGGCCAGCATGCCCATCGCGGTCTTGCCCGCGCCGGTCGGCGCGGTGATCAGCACGTGGGAGTCGCCGTCCACCAGGTGGGGCGCGGCCTGGGCCTGCGCGGGGTTGAGCACGGGGAACGGCAGGAACCGCGCCCAGTCGGCGGGGACGTGGCGGGTGACCGGGACCGGGTCCGGCACGTCCGCCGGGTCGACCGGTTCGTGCAGGTCCCAGAGCATGCCGAAGGCCAGCCGAGCCGCCCGCGCGCCGTCGCCGACCACCGACTCGCACCGCTCCGGCACCACCCCGCCGACGTCGGACAGCCACGCCGTGGCGGACGTGGTGGAGACCTCCTCCTGCTCCAGCCAGTGCCGGACGGCGCGGAACGGCACGCCCGCGGCGGTCAGGCGGTTGCGCAAATCGGAGAATTCGGACGAATCGGGCAAAACGACCCGCGCGTCCACACCGGGCGGCACGTCGGGGACCGCGAGCGCCGGATCGACCGTCTTGCACCACCACACGGGCCGCGATTCCAACGCCGCCAGCGCCGGCGGCAGGACCGGGGCGTCGGCGACGCGTGCGGCGGGCGCGACCTCCGAGCCGCTGAGGATGGACCGGATGCGCGCCGCCATGGCGACCGTGGACACCCGCCGCCTGGGACGGGCCTCCGGTGCGCTGCCGTCGCCGGCTTCGCCGCCGGTCGCCGCGGTGCCGTCCGGGGAATCGTCGGCCGTCGCGCCGTTGGCCGACGGCGGGTTGCCGGTTGTCGCGGGACCGCGCGCCGCGGTGTCGATTACCGCGTTCGTGTCGTTCGACCTGCCGGTTTCCGCGTCGCCGGCCTCGCCGCCGGGCACGGTCGTCGCGGCGTGGTCCGGCGTGTCGAAGGGCGCGTCGTGGCCGCCGGCCCGCGGTCGTGCGGTTTTCCGGCCGGTCGGGCGGGTCGTCGGGGCGGGGTCGGGGTCGCGGGTGGCCGGGGAGTTGGCCGGGGGTGGCGGGGTGGTCGGGCGGGGGTGGGTGGTGCGAGGGGTGCGGGAGGCGCGGGCCAGGGCTTCCAGCTGCGCGTCTTCGGCGAGGCGGCGGGTGACGGCGGCGGGGCGCAGGTCGCCGAGGACGGAGCGTTGGGCGAGCTTCAGCTCCCGCAGCGTGAACGACGCGGGGCAGGCGGGGCAGGCGACGGCGGCCTGGAGTTGTTGGCGGCCGCGGTCGGGGTGGGCGCGGTAGAGGCCGTGGAGTTCGCCTTCGCAGTTCGGGCAGCGGCGGTCGATGGGGACCGGCGAGAGCTGCCAGCCCGGCTCGGCGTAGCGCGCGATCGCGGGGTCCGGGCGGGTGCCCCACCTGGCTTCCACGACCCCGGCGACGGACGTGTCCACCACGGGTGACCCGTGCTCCACTCGTCGCCTCCGTCCCGGCCGCCTGCCCCCGGCGGCCGACACGTGATGCTATGCCGAACGCGGACCGGGCGGTTCCGGCGGTGACGGGGCGGGGTGGTCGGCGCTCGGTCTGGTCCAACCGAGGATGGGTAACAGTGTTTCCGTACATTTCCGGGCCATGATCACCCGATCGTGTGCAGGACCGGGATGTGCTGTTCCTCCTCCGTCAGGGAGCCGTGGTGCCCCACGAACGTAGTGAGCCCCGGCTCGACGCGCGAGCGGACCAGGGCGAGGGAGTCCTTGGCGGCCACGACGAGGTCGCCGATGCGCGGCAGCACGTGCCCGGCCACGGTGGGACCGAACCAGCCCGCGGCGACGGCTTCCGACCGTGACGCGATCCACGCCCGGTCGCCCAACCGTTCCTCCCACCTCGACCGGACCGCGTCGGGAGTGGAGGTGTAGACGTGCCGGACCCGGGCCTCGCCGCCGAACGCGCGCACCCCGTCCCGCAGCTCGTCGTCGGTGTCCAGGTCGACGGGATCGGCGACCCGCACCATGCCGTGGTCGGCCGTCACGACCAGCGCGCCACCGGGCGGCAGGCCGTCCGCCACCGCCGCGGCCAGCCGGTCCACGAACCGCAACTGCCACCGCCACGGGTCGCTGCCCGGCCCGTACACGTGCCCGAGCGCGTCGAGGTCCGCGTGGTAGGCGTAGCAGAGCACCCGGTCGGCCGACCGCAACGCCTCGGCCACGCGCGTCACCAGGTCGCCGAACCCGAGCACGCCCCCGAACCGGCCACCGCGCAGCACCGCCCGCGACAGACCGCTGCCCTTCTGGTCGCGGGGCAGCACGAGCCGCACCTCCACGCCCGCGTCGGCCGCCGCCTCGAACGCCGTCCGCCGCGGCTGCACCTCCTCCGGCACGAGCACCGACCGCAGGTCGACGTGCTCCGCCGCCCCGTACCGGGACCAGCGCAACGCGTTCAGCACCTCGTCGCCGTGCGCGAACGAGTAGCCGACCAGCCCGTGCTCACCGGTCGGCAATCCGGTGCCCAGGGCGGCCAGGCTCGACGCCGTGGTGGACGGGAACCCGGCGGTGATCGGACCACCGGCCAACGACGCCAGGAACGGCGCGTCGCCCTCGTGCTCCCGCAGCAGCCGCCACCCGAGACCGTCCACGAGCAGCACGCACACCCGCCGCGGCCCGGACACGCCCAGCACGTCGACCATCCCGGGGACGCCGAGCCCGGCGAGCAGTGACGGGACGACGTCGGCCAGCGATCCGCTCCCGTACCGGGGCACCACGGGGTCCATGCCGCCCGACCCTAGCCCGCCGGGGAACGATGTCCCCATGACGACCGAACGGATCAGCCCGCCGCTGCGCGGGGGCGAGCGGGAGACGCTGCGCGCGTTCCTCGACCACCACCGCGCCACCCTGGCCCTGAAGTGCGACGGGTTGACCACGGAGGACCTGCGCCGCCGGTCCGTGCCGTCGTCCACGTTGTCGCTGCTCGGCCTGGTCCGGCACATGGCCGAGGTCGAGCGGACCTGGTTCCGGCGGGTGATCAACAACGAGGACGTGCCGCTGGTGTGGTCGCCCGACGGCGACTTCCAGGCCGCCTACGACGACTCCGGGGCCACCCGGTCCGAGGCGTTCGAGGCGTGGCGGGCGGAGGTCGCGCACGCGCGCCGCATCGAACGGGAGGCCGAGTCGCTCGACGTCGCCGGCCACCACGCGCGCTGGGGCGAGGACGTGTCGTTGCGCCTGGTCATGCTGCACCTGATCCACGAGTACGCCCGGCACAACGGGCACGCGGACCTCCTGCGCGAAGGCATCGACGGCACGGTGGGCGTGTGACGTCACGGGGGACCGCCGGGTCTTCGTGGATGGGGGTCGTGCCGGGAGTGCGAGGTCATGGATCCCCCTGGTGGGTAGTGGTGGACAACGGGTCGGGTGGTTCGGCGGTGTGGACGGGGCGCAGGACGACGCGGCCCACGAGCTCGACCGCTGCCGCCGCCACCGCGCCGATCGCCAGCCCGACCAGCAGTCGTTGCGGTGTCACGGCCAGCAGGAACACGTCGGTCGCCAGCAGCGGCACGGCGAGGATCACGGCGGCCGCCGTGGCGAGGCCGGCCAGCAGCACGACCTTCCAGCCGGCCAGTGGACGCGCCAGCAGCGACAACGTCCACAGCGACGCCGCCAGCACCACCACCGTCGCCACCGTCCGACCGGCCGCCGTGCCGCCGGGCGGGTCGAGGGCTCGGATCGCCAGGTCGCCCGCGAACGCCGCCAACCCGATCACCACCCCGGTGGGCACGGCCAGGCGCAGCACCCGGCCGAGGAAGCCCGGCACGTAACGGCGGTGGTTCGGGCCGAGGGCCAGCACGAAGCCCGGCACGCCGATCGTCAGCGCCGAGATCATGGTCAGCTGGATCGGGGCCAACGGGTAGGCGACGCCGCTCACCAGCACGACCAGCGCCAGCACCAGCGAGTACGCGTTCTTCACCAGGAACAGGTTCGCCGCGCGCTCGATGTTGGCGATCACCCGGCGTCCTTCCGCGACCACGTCCGGCAGGTGGGCGAACCGGCTGTCCAGCAGCACCAGTTGCGCCACCGCCTTCGTCGCCGCGGCCCCGTTGCCCATCGCCACGCCGATGTCGGCGTCCTTCAACGCCATCGCGTCGTTGACCCCGTCACCGGTCATCGCGACCACGTGCCCGCGCCGCTGCAACGCGCCCACCACGGCCCGCTTCTGCCCCGGCGTGACGCGCCCGAACACGGCGGAGGTCTCCAGCACGTCGGCCAGCTCGTCCGGGTCCTCGGGCAACGTGCGGGCGTCCACCGCCTCGCCCGCCGCCGAGATGCCCGGCACGCCGACCGACACCGCGACCGCGCCCACGGTGCGCGGGTTGTCACCGGAGATCACCCGCAGCGTGACGCCCTGGTCGGCGAAGTACCGCACCGCGTCGGGGGCGTCGTCGCGGACCCGCTCGGCCAGCACCACCAGCGCCCGTTCGGCGAGACCCGCGGGCAGGGACGCGTCACCCCCGGAAGAGCCCCCGTCCGGGCCGGTGGCGGAGCCGGAGGAGTGGCCGGCGGGGGAGCCGGAGGTCGGGCCGCCGGGCGGGGCGGCGGTGGCGGCCGGCGGCGGGTCCGTCGAGCTGGTGGAGGCGGACGGCGGGCCGGTCGAGTCGGTGGAGGCCAGGACCAGCACCCGCTTGCCCTGCGCCGCGAGGTCGGCGGCGCGGTCCACCGCCGGCCCGCCGGCCGGGAACACCATCTCCGGTGCGCCCACCACCCACGTGCCGTGACCGTCGGTGTCCACAGAGGACCACTTGCGGGCCGAGGAGAACGGCACGCCGCCGGTGCGCCGCCACGTGGTCTCGCGGAACGTCCCGGCCAGCGCGGCCGAGGTCGCGTTCGCGTCCGGCGCGGTCGCCAGCAGCGCCAGCGCTTCCCGTACCTCCTCTCGTGGACCGTCCGTGATCAGGGAGTCGAACACGATGTCGCCGTGGGTGAGCGTGCCCGTCTTGTCCAGGCAGACGACGTCGACCCGGGCCAGCACCTCGACCGCGGGCAGTTCCTGCACCAGCGTCCGCCGCCCCGCCAGGGTCACCGCCGCCACCATGAACGCCAGGCTCGTGAGCAGCACCAACCCTTCCGGGACCATGCCGACCAGCGCCGCCACCGCGCCGGTCAGCGCCTCCTGCCAGCCGCTCGTGTCCGGGCTGCGCAACTGGCTCCACAGCAGCAGCGGACCGACCACCAGCATCAGCAACGAGATCCACCGCAGCAGCGTGTTGGTGCCCGCCACCAACTCCGACCGGACCACGGTGAACCGGCGGGCCTCCGCGGTGAGCCGCGTCGCGTAGGACTCCGCGCCGACCGCCGTGGCCTGGAACGCGCCCGACCCGGCCACCACGATCGAGCCGGACCGCACCTCGTCGCCGACCGCCTTGTGCACCGGCTCCGACTCGCCGGTCAGCAGCGACTCGTCCACCTCGAGCCCGTCCGCCGCCGTCACCACGCCGTCCGCCACGACCTGGTCGCCGGTGCGGAGCCCGATCAGGTCGTCGGCCACCACCTCGCCGACGGCGATCTCGGACGTCGCGCCGTCACGGGTCACCCTGGCGCGCGGCGCGTTGAGCACGGCGAGCCGGTCGAGGGTGCGCTTGGCCCGCAGCTCCTGCACGACGCCGATCGCCGTGTTCGCCACCACGACGAGCCCGAACAGGCCGTTCTGCCACCGGCCCGTCGCGAGGATGACCAGGAACAACGCCGTCAGCAGCCCGTTGAACGGCGTGATGACGTTCGCCCGGACGATCTGCCCGACGCCGCGGCTGGTGCCCGTGGTGACCGCGTTGGTCCGCCCGGCCCCGACCCGCTCCGCGACCTCCGCCGAGGTCAACCCCTCCGGGCGGGTCACCCGCCCGTCGGCGACCCCGGACATGCGCACCTCCCGCGCTCCGACCGGGGTCCATCGTCACCCGGCCCGCGCGCTCCCGCCCGTCCGCCGGCGGACCGACGCGCGCGAAAGCCGGGTCCGGACACGTGCGGGACGCGGGAACGAGCGACCGGACGCGGCCACCGTGCCCAGGGGACGGGACGGGACGGGGAATGACGGTGGAGGAGAAGTTCATGGCAGGAACGGTATTCGAACTTCCGTTCAGCGGTCATCACTCGAACAGGGGCGTAGATGATCACTATCGGGCGATGTTCGGCGTGTCCGCTCGAGTTTCGGCCGGCGGTGCGGGGAGCTAGCGTCGGTGCCATGCCGTCGACCGACCACACCGCGGACGACCTGGACCTGCTGGACGCCTACTGGCGCGCCGCCAACTACCTCTCCGTCGGGCAGATCTACCTGCTCGACAACCCGCTGCTGCGGGAACCCCTGCGCCCCGAGCACGTCAAGCCGCGCCTGCTCGGCCACTGGGGCACCACCCCCGGCCTCAACCTCCTCTACGCGCACATGAACCGCGCGATCCGGCAACGCGACCTCAACGCCTTCTACGTCACCGGCCCCGGCCACGGCGGCCCCGGCCTCGTCGCGAACGCCTACCTGGAGGGCACCTACAGCGAGGTGTACTCCACCATCGGCGAGGACGTCGACGGCCTGCGCGCGCTGTTCCGCCAGTTCTCCTTCCCCGGCGGCATCCCGAGCCACGTCGCGCCCGAGACGCCGGGCTCGATCCACGAGGGCGGCGAGCTGGGCTACGCGCTCCTGCACGCCTACGGCGCGGTGTTCGACAACCCCGACCTGCTGGCGTTGTGCGTGGTCGGCGACGGCGAGGCGGAGACCGGTCCGCTGGCCGCGAGCTGGCACTCGAACAAGTTCCTCGACCCGTCCCGCGACGGCGTGGTGCTGCCCGTGCTGCACCTCAACGGCTACAAGATCGCCAACCCCACGGTGTTGTCGCGCATCCCGGACGACGAGCTGGCCTCGTTGCTGCGCGGCTACGGGCACACACCGCACTTCGTGGCCGGCGACGAGCCGAAGGCGGTGCACGAGCAGCTGGCGTCCACCCTGGACCGGGTGCTGGACGACATCGCGGAGATGAAGACGTCCCGGCAACGCCCGCCGTGGCCGATGATCGTGCTGCGCACCCCGAAGGGGTGGACCGGACCGCGCGAAGTGGACGGTCGTCAGGTCGAGGGCACGTTCCGCGCGCACCAGGTGCCGCTGGCCGCCACCCGCACCGACGCCGGCCACCGCGCGCAGCTGGAGGAGTGGCTGCGCGGCTACCGGCCCGAGGAGCTGTTCGACGAGAACGGCCGGCTGGCGCCGGAGTTGCGGGCCCTCGCGCCGACCGGCGACCGGCGGATGAGCGCCAACCCGCACACGAACGGCGGACGCCTGCTGCGCGACCTGCGGATGCCCGACTTCCGCGACCACGCGGTGCCCGTGACCCGCCCCGCGGTGGAGAGCAGCGAGGCGACCAAGGTGCTCGGCGGGTTCCTGCGGGACGTGGTGCGCCGCAACCCGGACAACTTCCTGGTGTTCGGGCCGGACGAGGTGGCGTCCAACCGGCTGTCCGGGCTGTTCGAGGTGACGGGCCGCAAGTGGTGGGCCGGCGTCGAGCCGGGCGACGACCACCTCGCGCCGGACGGCCGGGTGCTGGAGGTGCTGTCCGAGCACCTGTGCCAGGGCTGGCTGGAGGGCTACCTGCTGACCGGCAGGCACGGCCTGTTCACCAGCTACGAGGCGTTCATCCACATCGTCGACTCGATGCTCAACCAGCACGCCAAGTGGTTGAAGACGACCCGCGTCATCCCGTGGCGCGCGCCGCTGGCGTCGTTGAACTACCTGCTGTCGTCGCACGTGTGGCGGCAGGACCACAACGGCTTCAGCCACCAGGACCCCGGTTTCCTGGACCACGTGGTGAACAAGAAGGCCGAGATCGTCCGCGTGTACCTGCCGCCGGACACCAACACGCTGCTGTCGGTGATGGACCACTGCCTGCGCAGCCGGCACTACGTGAACGTGGTCGTGGCGGGCAAGCAGCCCGCGCTGACCTACCTGGACATGCCCGACGCCATCGCGCACTGCACGCGCGGCCTCGGCATCTGGGACTGGGCGGGCACCACCGAGGGCGAGCCGGACGTGGTGCTGGCGTGCGCGGGCGACATCCCGACGCTGGAGACGCTGGCGGCGGCGAAGCTGCTGCGCGAGCACCTTCCCGACCTGAAGGTCCGGGTGGTGAACGTGGTGGACCTGATGCGCCTGCAGCCGGACACCGAGCACCCGCACGGCCTGCCCGACCGCGACTTCGACGCGTTGTTCACCGCCGACAAGCCGGTGGTGTTCGCGTTCCACGGCTACCCGTGGCTGATCCACCGCCTCACCTACCGCCGCACGAACCACGCCAACCTGCACGTGCGCGGCTACCGGGAGGAGGGCACCACGACCACGCCGTTCGACATGGTGATGCTCAACGACCTCGACCGGTTCCACCTGGTCATGGACGTGATCGACCGGGTGCCGTCGCTGGGCGGGGCGGCGGCGTCGCTGCGGCAGCGCATGGCCGACGCCCGGCTCGCGGCCCGCCGGCACACCCGCGAGCACGGCGAGGACGACCCGGCCATTTCCGGCTGGACGTGGAGCTGACGTGCGGGTCCTGGTGGTCAACGCGGGCTCGTCCAGCCTGAAGCTGCGGTTGCTCGCGGCCGACGACCGGGTGGAGCGCACGGCGGACGTGGAGCCGGACCCGGCGCGCCTCGGCGAGGTGCTGGACGACTGGCCGACACCGGACGCCGTGGGGCACCGGGTGGTGCACGGCGGCACGCGGTTCACCGACCCCGTGGTGCTGGACGACCTGGTGCGGCAGGCGCTGGTCGACCTGACCTCGCTCGCGCCGCTGCACCAGCCGAAGTCGTTGGCCGGGTTGGACGCGGTGCACCGGCTGCTCCCGGACGTGCCGGCGGTGGCGTGCTTCGACACCGCGTTCCACACCACGATCCCCGCCGCGGCGGCGACCTACGCCGTGCCGAGGCGGTGGCGCGAGCGGTACGCGATCCGCCGCTACGGCTTCCACGGCCTGTCGCACGCCTACTGCGCGCGCCGGGTGGCCGAGCTGGCGCCGCCCGCTCCGCGGATCGTCACGTGCCACCTGGGCGCGGGCGCGTCGCTGGCCGCGATCGCCGACGGGCGCAGCGTCGACACCACCATGGGGTTCACCCCGTTGGAGGGCCTGGTGATGGCCACCCGGTCGGGCACGGTGGACCCCGGCCTGGTGCTGTGGCTGGAGGAGCACGAGGAGTTGTCCCCGCACGAGGTCGCGACGGCGTTGGAGGAGGAGTCGGGGCTCACCGCGCTGGCCGGGACCGGTGACCTGCGCGAGATCGACGCGGCGGCGGCCGGCGGCGACGCGGACGCCGTGCTGGCGCTGGACGTCTACACGCACCGGCTGGCCGGCGGCGTCGCGGCCATGGCCGCCGCGCTGGGCGGCCTGGACGTGCTCGCGTTCACCGGCGGCGTGGGGGAGGGGTCGGCCGCGGTGCGCCGCCGCGCCGCCGAGCGGCTGGCGTTCCTCGGCGTCGCGATCGACCCCGAGGGCAACGAGCGGGCCGACGGCGACACCGAGATCACGGGAACGGGCGCGACGGCGCGGGCTTTCGTCGTCGCCGCGCGTGAGGACCTGGAGATCGCGCACGGCACGCGGGCCGCGTTGAGGGCCTGACGGTTTTTCCATGCGGAGAACCCCGCGGGGCGGCCCGGGGGCGGGGGGGGCGCCGCGGGGGGTGGCCCCAGGGTTTTTTTTTTATGTGGGGGGGGGGGGGGCTTTTTGGGGGGACCCGGCCAAACCGT
>NZ_JBHYXZ010000083.1:32925-37590 GCF_042752395.1 Actinosynnema sp. NPDC059335
CGCGTCGCCCCGCCCTCCGCGCCGGCCGGGGCGGGCGGGCGGCGTCTTGCTGGTGTGGTGTTTCCGCCGGCCGCAACTCTGGGGCCGCGGCGCTGCGCGGCCCGGCGGCGCGCGGGGTCGGTGCACCATTGGTTTTGTGACTCAGGTGCGGGTCCGGTCGAATTGTCGGCTCGACCGTCAATCCGGTCGGGGCGGGAATTCAGAGCAGGTCGACGAACACCTTCGAGACGTCGATGTCGTCGATGATGTCGGCGTTGTTCAGGGCGTCGACCACGGCGCTCTTGAACACCAGGTTGTCCTCGACGTTCACGTCGTCGATGACGTCCTTGATGGTGACCTCGACCGCGTCCAGCTCGGCGCCGTTGAGCACCTTGATGTCGTTGCCGCTCAGCACGTCGCCGATCGTGATGACCGAGTCCGGCAGGTCGATCGGCACCTGCACGGTGGTGTTGATGGTGCACACGATCACGTTGGCCAGACCCGTCGGGTCGGAGTTGATGCACGACGCGTCGGGAACGGTGGTGGCCTGGGCGGCGGTGCTGCCGCCGAACACCATCGCACCGGTCATGACGGCCAGCGCGGCACCCGAGGCAAGACGCTTCAACACGAGGTCTCCTTGGTGTGGAATCCTTCTCGATTTCGCCGGGATCGGCGACACCACAAATAAAGCAGAACGCGCGGTCGGGCGCACCCCTTCCACCCGCGCCTCGGACGATCAGGTGGCCGGAAATTACGCCGATCGTCCGAGGCGGTGGTCGGGGTTGTATTCGGTGGCGAATCGACCCCGCTTGACGGAACGTAATCGGACGGTGGGCCGAGAGGGTGGCGGGGCGCCGTGGAATCAGAGCGGTTCTCTTATTCCCCGTGCCGGCGGGGATCGCAGCCACGAGTTGTGCGGAGAGCCGGCCCGGCACGGGTGGCGGAAGTGCTCCGCCGGGGTGGTCGACCGGGTCCAAACATGCCGTTTCGGCGAATTCCCGGCCGAGACATCACAGTGTTCTGCGTCACAAGGGCGGGTGGTGTCGCATCGGCCGATGTCGATCTCGGCCGATCGGCGGCGCGGGCGACGCCGTCGTGGCCATCGTCGTGATCATGGCCCGCGACCCGGTCGTCGTCCCGAAGGCGTGGGCCGGGCATGCGGCGGCCCACCTCGCGACCGCTACCGGTCGTCGTCGCCCTGCCGGTCAGCCCCGGGGCGGGTTGCCGCGCGGCCGGAGCCTGCCGCCGGGCAACGGCGGCGCGGGCAGCCGGTCGCCGGGGTAGCCCTCGACCCGGCCGAACCGCTCGGACCCGGCCTGCCACTGCTCGCGGAACAGGGCGACCTCCTCGTGGCTGCGGCCGACGAAGTTCCACCACATCACCAGGTCCTCGCCCAGCGGCTCGCCGCCGAGCAGCACCACGCGGGCCGCCGCGGCCCCGGTGTTGACCAGGTGCAGCGTCGTCGCGCCGAGGCCGACGTAGCCGAGCGCGCCCCCGGTGAGCGGCGTGCCGCCCAGCTCGACCGCGCCGACGTCGACCAGCACGCCGTGCTCGAACGCCGGGTCCACGTCGAGCGCGAGCCGCGCGCCCGGGTCGAGCACCAGCTCCGCGCCCAGCAACGGCGTGAAGGTGCGCACCGGGGACGTGGCGCCGGCGACCGTGCCGAGGAACACGCGCGCGGTCGCGCCGTCCAGCGCCACCGCCTCGGGCACGTGGTGCTGGAAGTCGCGGGGCGCGTCGCGGTGGGCGTCGGGCAGCGCGATCCACAGCTGCACGCCGTGCAGCACGGTCGTGCCCGGGGTCGACACCTCGGAGTGGCAGATCCCGTGCCCGGCGGTCATCAGGTTCAGCTCGCCCGGCCGCACGAGCGCGTGCACGCCGAGGCTGTCCCGGTGCTCGATCTCGCCGCTGAACAGCCAGCTCGCGGTCTGCAGGCCCGTGTGCGGGTGCGGCGCGACGTCCATGCCGCCGGTGACCGACACGTCGTCCGGCCCGTAGTGGTCGGCGAAGCACCACGCGCCGATCAGCGACCGCTGCCGCTGGGGCAGCGTGCGCCGCACCGTCATCGCCCGCGGCCCGCCCAGCGGCACGTCGCGCGGGGCGAGCACCTCGACCGCCGCGGCGCCGGACGTGCTCTCGCAGATCAGCTCGGACGGGTGGGTCTCCACGTTGCTCATCGTGACCCCGTTCGGACGACCATCAGCCCATCGTAGATGGGCCGTGGTCCCACCCTAGAGCGAACGCTGGTACTCCTCCCACGTCCGCTTGGGCGAGACCGCCGGGCCGTCGTCCGGGCCCCGGTCGGCCAGCCCGTTCAGGCCGAGGTGGTAGTCGCCCGCCTGGTGCTGCGCGCCGGGCGACTGGTCCGGGTCGTTCACCGCGATCGCGTGGATGTGGTAGTCGAAGCCCTGCGCCGGGGTGCGGACCCAGGCCGCGAACCCGACCTGCCGCAGCACCCTCGCCACGGTCGTGCGGGTGGCGGCGGTCATGCCGGACACCGAGAGGTCGAGCGCGCCGCCACCGTCGTGCGTGCCCGCCGAACCCGGCACGCCGCCCGGGTTGTAGGAGCCCTGGGTGACGGTCAGCGACCGGCCGAGCAGCCGTTCCGCCTCCACCAGCATGGCCTTGGTGCGGGTGTTCATCAGCCCGCCCCGGTAGGTGACCCGGCTGCCCGCCGACACCGCCCGGGTCACGGTGTAGGTCGTCTCGCCCAGCAGGCGCAGCGAGGTCGGTCCCGGCAGGCCGGACGCGTCCAGCCCGGTGTAGCCGAGCGACCGCTGGTAGGCGGCGTAGGCGTCGATCGTCCTGGTGCCGAAGTGGCCGTCGACGTAGGTCGGGGCCAGCAGGCCCTTCGCCGCCAGCGCCCGCTCGACCAGCCGCACGCTGTCCCCGCTGCCGGGCGTGACGGCCGAGTCGGCGCGGCGCGGGTCGATCTGCGCGGCCTTGAGCACCGCCTCCATGTCCACCACGGGCAGGGCGGTGGCGGCGTTCGCGGGCGTGGCGAGGCCCACCGACCCGATCAGCGCGACGACCGCGGCCACGACTCGCACGACGTTCACGTCCACCTCCGGTCGACACCGAGGAACCCCGGGTCAGTCAAGCGCGAACCGGCTGTCGTTGGCAATAGTTGACGTCAATGGACCGCAATTGGTTGGTAACTGACGGCCTCACTCGACCGGGTGAGTTGCGGGTGTGGTCGCATCATCCGCGGCGGCGCGCGGGAACCCCCGGGGGCGAGTGTCCACGCGGGACACCCGGAGGAGGTTCGAGCGCAGATGGGCATCGGCGACAAGTTCGACGAGCTGAAGGACAAGGCCAAGGAGGCCCTCGGCCAGCACGGCGACAAGGCGGACCAGGGCATCGACAAGGCCGGCCAGTTCGTCGACGAACGGACCGGCGGTCAGCACTCCGAGCACATCCAGACCGGCACGGAGAAGGCCAAGGAGGGCCTGGACCGGTTCCGCGAGCAGCAGTAGCCGGAGGGAACACCGAGGGCCGTCCCCTGCCGGAGGGGGCGGCCCTCGTCGAATAAGTGCCGTACCCCTACGGATCGCGTCCCGGCTTGTTTCCCGTCCGGGTGTCAGCCGACAGTGGTTCGTGCCGCGCCGTCCCTGCCGGAGCGGCCCGCCACCGAGCCCCGGTCGGTCCCTGCCCGGCCGGGGCCTCAGCCGTCCAGCTCGGCCCAGACGACCTTGCCGTCCGGGGTCGGGTCGGAACCCCACGCCCGGCTCAGCGCCGCCACGATGATCAGCCCGCGCCCCCGCGCGGAGTCCACCTGGACCGGCCTCGGCTGCGGCGGCGTGGCCGACTGGTCCGCCACCTCGATCCGCAGCCCCGTCTCCGTCCGGGAGAGCGTCAACCCCACCGGACCGCTCGCGTGGTCCACCGCGTTGGAGACCAGTTCCGTCACCACCAGGTTGGCGTCGTCGATGGTGTCCTCGGACAAGCCCCAGGACGCCCCCGCCTCGCCCAGCACCTGCCGGGCCTGCGCCGATGCGCCCGCCGAAGCGGGCAGCGTCACGGCCACCGGCGCCGCTGGCTCGTTGCGCACATCCGCTCCCCGTTGATCGGCCGTTACCGCATCGTCGCACATCCTCCCGGCGCGCCACCGAGCGGTCGTCCCCGGTACCGCGACACGGTATCGGCACCGGGTCCTCCCGGTGGCTAGGCTCGGGGACCATGGAGTTGCAGGTGCGCAGTGAGGAGCGGGGCGGCTGGACGGTCGTCGCGGTGTCGGGCGAGCTCGACGCGGACACCGTCCCGGTGCTGTCCGACCGCCTCGAGGAGAGCACGAGCGCCCATGTCGTGGTGGACCTGAGCGGCGTGCCGTTCATGGACACCACAGGGCTGTCGCTCATGCTCGACTGGCACCGCAAGCTGGACGGAGAGGGCGGCGAGTTCCGGATGGCCTCCATGCAGCCGGCCGTGCACAAGCTGTTCCGGCTGACCGAGCTGACCGAGGTCATGCACATCCACGAGACCGTCGAGTCGGCCACCGACGGCCCCTGATCGCCCACCCACAACAGACCCACCCCACCCATACCCACCCATACCCACCCATAACGGCCCCGCAGCGCGCCCACAACGGACCCGCAGCCACCCCACCGAGGCTCGATTTGACATGGGTTCGGGTGCCTTAGGCTGGACGAAGCCGGCAGGCCTGGCGGGACGCTTTCCCCGCCGGGC
>NZ_JBHYXZ010000084.1:0-2732 GCF_042752395.1 Actinosynnema sp. NPDC059335
GCGGCCCCCCCCCCCCCCCGCCCGGGGGCGCGGGGGCCGTGGCGTTCTGAACGTTCAACTCGGGTGTTCCGAGCGTTGGACTCACGCGTTCTGGACGTAGGACTCACGCGTTCTGGACGTAGGACACGCGCGACGCGAAGGGTGGACTCACGCGGTTCGGAGGTAGGGCACGCGGGGTCAGGTGCGGTTGTAGCGGAGGGCGGCGCGTTGTTTGGCCTTGGCGGCCTCGACCTCGCGGTCGCGGGGCGGGGCGTGGGTGACCAGGGACTCGAGCAGCACGCGGGTGGCCTCGGCCACCGCCTCGACGGCCGCGTCGAACGCCTCCTGGTTCGCCGCCGACGGACGCGTCGACCCGCTCACCTTGCGCACGTACTGCACCGCCGCCGCACGGACCTCGTCCTCGGTGGCGGGCGGTTCGAAGTTGTGGAGCACCCTGATGTTGCGACACATGGCTCCACTATCACCCCGGAACCGCCGGGGCCCAAGTCACGGCTGCACGTCGTACCGCGAATTCTCCACCCGCGTCACGGCGGGCAGGTCCTGCCCGTCCACGCACCCGCCGACGAACTGCACCGCGCCGTCGCGGTCCACGAACCGACCCGGGTCCGAGCACCCCGCGTGAGCCACGGTGAAGAAGGCCGCGCCGGTCAGCGCCACGGCCGTGGCGACCGCCCCGACGAGCGGGAGCACCGCGGTGACCCGTGCCGCGAGCGCCATGCCACCCTCCAGGTGAATGTGGTGTGAGACAACCCCGCACCGAGCGTACCGGTCCCGGCGCGCCTGGTACGGGCATCATCACCGTTCCGAACGCGAAAGGCCGGCCCGGGGGTTCCCGGACCGGCCCGCTGCCCGACCGCCCGCGGCGGTCGGGGACGCGTCAGAGGTTGCCCCGGCGCTCCTGCTCGCGCTCGATCGCCTCGAACAGGGCCTTGAAGTTGCCCTTGCCGAAGCCCAGCGACCCGTGCCGCTCGATCAGCTCGTAGAACACGGTCGGCCGGTCGCCGATCGGCTTGGTGAAGATCTGGAGCAGGTAGCCGTCCTCGTCCCGGTCGACCAGGATGCGGTGCTCCTTGAGCACCTCGATCGGCACGCGCACCTCGCCGATGCGCGCCCGCAGCTCCGGGTCGTCGTAGTACGAGTCCGGCGTCTCCAGGAACTCCACGCCGGCCGCCCGCATCGCGGTCAGGGTGGCCACGATGTCGTTGGTCGCCAGCGCGATGTGCTGCACGCCGGCGCCCTCGTAGAACTCCAGGTACTCGTCGATCTGCGACTTCCGCTTCGCCACCGCCGGCTCGTTGAGCGGGAACTTCACCCGGTGGTTGCCGTTGGAGACGACCTTGCTCATCAGCGCCGAGTAGTCGGTGGCGATGTCGTCGCCGATGAACTCCGCCATGTTCACGAAGCCCATCACCCGGTTGTAGAACTCGACCCAGTAGTCCATCTTGCCCAGCTCGACGTTGCCCACGCAGTGGTCGACCGCCTGGAACAACCGCTTGGGCGCGCCCTCGGGCCGCACGACCGTGCTCTCCCGCGCCTCGTAGCCGGGCAGGTACGGCCCGCGGTAGCGGGACCGGTCGACCAGGGTGTGGCGGGTCTCGCCGTAGGTCGCGATGGCCGCGACCCGGACGGTGCCGTGCTCGTCGGCCAGGTCGTGCGGCTCCTCCAGCACGGTCGCCCCCTGGGCGCGTGCGTGCTCGATGCACCGGTCGACGTCGGCGACCTCCAGCGCGAGGTCCACCACGCCGTCGCCGTGCCTGCGGTGGTGGTCGAGCAGCGGGCTGTCCGGGCTCACCCCGCCGTTGATCACGAACCGCGCCGAGCCGGACTTGAGCACGAACGACTTGTGGTCCCGCTGCCCGGTCTCCGGTCCGGCGTACGCGACGAGCTGCATCCCGAAGGCGACCTGGTAGAACCAGGCGGTCTGGGTCGCGTTGCCGACCACGAAGACCACGGCGTCCATCGAGCGGACGGGGAACGGGTCGCGCGTCCCGTCGTAGTCGACCAGGCCCACGAGTTGGCGGAGCTGGTCGTAGCTCACGTCGTCAAGCTGCTGCGTCATACCTCACAGCATGTGCAAGCCTGGGCAGGCTGAGCAACAGTCGCTCGATTCACTGGTCATTTTGTACAGTGGTTCATGGCTTCAGACGCGCAAGCTGAACACTCTGACCACGTCGTCGACGCCCTGGACGCCCGGCTGTTGCTGCTGCTCACCGACGAGCCCCGGCTGGGGGTGCTGGAGTGCTCGCGCCGGCTCGGCGTGGCCCGCGGCACGGTCCAGGCGCGGCTCGACCGGCTGGTGGCGCGCGGCGTGCTCACGGGCTTCCCGCCCGCGCTCGACCTGGCCGCGATGGGCTACGGGCTGACCGCGTTCGCCGTGCTGGAGATCGCGCAGGGCCGGCGGCACGAGGTGACCGAGGGCCTGGCCGCGATCAACGAGGTGTGCGAGGTGCACGCCACGACCGGGCAGGGCGACCTGTTCGTGCGGGTCGTGGCCCGGTCGAACGCCGACCTCCAGCGGGTGATCGACTCGATCGTGGACGTGCCGGGCGTGCGGCGGCTGTCCTCGTCGATCGCGCTGTCCACCCCCGTCCCGCCCCGCGTGCGGCCCCTGCTGGAACGCATCACGTGACGCGACAGCAGAAGGGGGGGGCCCCCCCGCGGGGGGGGGCCGCCCCCGGGGGGGGGGGGCGGCCGGGGTCGGGACCGGCGTGATGCTCGGGTGCCTAGAAGTC
>NZ_JBHYXZ010000084.1:2742-36860 GCF_042752395.1 Actinosynnema sp. NPDC059335
CGTCTTCTGCGCTCCCCCCCCGCCCCCCCCCCGGGTGCCGCCCGTGTCCGACACCCACCCGGGCCCCCCCTCTCGGGGGGCCCCCCCCCCGGGGGGGGCCCCCCCCTCCCGGTGTCTGGGGGTCAGCCGGAGTACGGCACGGCCTTGATCAGCGTGACCTTCATCGTGCTGCCGTTGGGCAGTTCGTACTCCCGGGCCTCGCCCTCCTTCGCGCCGAGCAACGCCTTGCCCAGCGGCGAGGAGGGGGAGTAGACCTCGAGCGCGCCGTGCGCGCCCTCCTCACGGGTGGCGAGCAGGAACTCCTCCGTCTCGTCGTCCCCGTCGTAACGCACGGTGAGCACCATGCCGGGCGCCGCGACGCCCGTCACCGTCGGCGCCTCGCCGACCTTGGCGACCCGCAGCAGCTCCTGCAGCTGGCGGATCCGGGCCTCCTGCTTGCCCTGCTCCTCGCGGGCCGCGTGGTACCCGCCGTTCTCCCGGAGGTCACCCTCCTCACGACGCGCGTTGATCTCCGCAGCAATGACCGGGCGATTCTCGATCATCTCGTCCAGCTCAGCCTTGAGCCGGTCGTAGGCCTCCTGGGTCAGCCAGGTCACCTCAGTGTCGCTCACGGTCACCAACTCCTCGTCTTGCTCCGGCCCACGGCGTGGGCTGGCAGTTCCCGGGCGCACCAGCCCGGAACGGAAAAACACGGCCCGCGTCGGGGCCGTGCTGAAAGGCCAGAGTAACACGCGGAGAACGTTCGCCCCCGGCGTTTTGTTCCCGGATCGGCCGGTAAAGCCGCAGATCACCCGCTTGGCCGCTACCTCGTGGACAGGTACGCCGGAACCTGGTAGGAGCAGCCGAACACCTCGCCCGTGACCGGCGGTTTGGACGTCCTCAGCACGGTCGTGGCCCGCACCGTGCCCGCTCCGGGCTCCACCAGCACCTCGCGCCGGCCCGCCTCGTCGCCGTCCTCGGACCGGGCGCGCACGATGCACACGACCGGCTGCTCCGGAGTCTGCCTGACCACCTCGAACGTGATCTCGACCGAGTCGTCGCCCTGGACGGTGAACGCGGTCTGCTTGGCCTCGACGGGCATGGTGCCGAGGTTGCGGTAGCCCACCCAGGCGACGACCCCGCCCACCAGCACCGCGATCACGGGCAGTGACCAGCGCGCCCACCGGGGCAGGGGCCTGCGGGGCTTGCCGTACCGACCCTCCGGCAGTGCCACTGTGCCAAGCCCTCCCGCCCGTGGGGAACAATGTCCCTCGACCACCGCGTTGAGTGTCGCAGGGACCGGACCGGACCGGTTCGGCAGGGGCGAGGAGGAGCACCACCGTCATGGTTGAGAAGCTGCGCATGATGGCGGTGCACGCGCACCCCGACGACGAGTCGAGCAAGGGCGCCGCGACGATGGCCCGCTACGTCGCGGAGGGTCACGAGGTGATGGTCGTGACGTGCACCGGCGGCGAGGCCGGCAGCGTGCTCAACCCCGCCCTCGACCGCCCCGAGGTGTTGGCGAACATCACCGAGCTGCGGCGCGCCGAGATGGCCCGCGCGGTCGAGATCCTGGGCGTGCAGCACCGCTGGCTCGGGTTCGTGGACTCCGGCCTGCCCGAGGGCGACCCGCTGCCGCCGCTGCCCGAGGGCTGCTTCGCGCTGGTCCCGCTGGAGGAGTCGACGCCGAAGCTGGTCGAGGTGATCCGCGAGTTCCGGCCGCACGTGATCGTCACCTACGACGAGAACGGCGGCTACCCGCACCCCGACCACATCCGCTGCCACGAGGTGTCGGTGGCCGCGTTCGACGCGGCGGGCGACCCGGAGCGCTACCCCGAGCTGGGCGAGCCGTGGCAGCCGCTGAAGCTGTACTACTCGCACGGCTTCTCGCGGGCCAAGCTGCTGGCCTTCCACGAGGCCATGCTGGCGGAGGGCCTGGAGTCCCCGTACGCCGAGTGGCTGGCGAGCTGGCCCACCGACAAGCCGGACGTGATCGAGCGGGTCACCACGCGCGTCGAGTGCGCCGACTACTTCCCGGTGCGCGACGAGGCCCTCAAGGCCCACGCCACCCAGATCGACCCGGAGAGCCGCTGGTTCGCCGTGCCGCGCGAGTTGCAGCGCAGGGTGTGGCCGACGGAGGAGT
Source organism: Actinosynnema sp. NPDC059335 (assembly GCF_042752395.1). Taxonomy (NCBI): domain Bacteria; kingdom Bacillati; phylum Actinomycetota; class Actinomycetes; order Pseudonocardiales; family Pseudonocardiaceae; genus Actinosynnema; species Actinosynnema sp. NPDC059335. Next base: position 4,865 of record NZ_JBHYXZ010000084.1, read on the forward strand.
ACGAGCTGGCGCGGTCGCTGGTGGACAGCACCGTGCCCGAGGACGACCTGTTCGCGGGCGTCCGTGAGAGGGTGACCGCGTGACCTCGTTCGACCCGATCCCGTGGGAGCAGACCACGGCGGTCGTCCTGGCCCAGCAGCCGTCCACCGACAAGGACCCGGGCGGCCAGCAGGAGGACTTCGGCAAGTCCTCCCCGCTGGGCCTGCTCATGCTGGTGCTGTTCTTCATCGCCGTGTTCTTCCTGGTCAAGTCGATGAACAAGCACCTGAGGAAGCTGCCCGCGTCCTTCGACGAGCCGGCCGACCGGTCCGACGCCGAGCCGGAGGCGAAGGCCGGCAACGGCAAGGGCAAGGGCGAGCAGGACTAGCCGAAGACCAGCTCCACCACCCCGGAGCGGCACCACGCCACCAGGCGGCCGTCGGGCCGCCAGGCCAGGTTGACGACCCCCGAGTCCAGGTCGGTCCCGAGCAGGCGGCGGGCCCGGCCGCCGCGCGGGCACGACCACACCGCCAGGCGGCCGTTGCCGTCGCCGACCGCCACGAACGCCTGCCCACCGCGCACGGCCAGCGCCACCTCGGCGGCCGCCGTGGTCGTGACCGGCCAGGGCGTCGCCCACGGCGTGAACGCGTCACCGGTCAGCGCGTGCACCGCCACCCGCGCGGTGCGGCCGACGGAGAGCGTGGCCACCACCGGCTCGTCGCCGTGGTCGAGCGCGAACCGCTGCACCGGCTCCGGTGACGTGGCGAGCAGCGGCAGCCCACCCCGCGCGGGCACGGCGAACAGCAGCAGCCCCTGCCGGTGGGTGGCGAGCAGCCTCGGCCCGCCGGCGGCGCGGTGGAAGGCCCCCTGGGTCGGCCCGGGGTACTCGTCCACGAGGGTGTCGGCGCTGCGCGCGAACTCGCGCAACCGCCCCCACCTCGGCCGGAAGCACCGGATCCGTCCCGCGCCGTCCAGGTGCGCCACCACCCGGCCGTCGTGCACGGCGATCGCGGACCACATGCCGGACGCGCCGAGGAAGCCGGTGGCCACGCGTCGCCGCCGCGCCCCGCGCCGGACCCACGCCTCCAGCACCCCGGAGGCGGTCTGCGCGGCGACGGTGTCGCCGTGGACGGCGACGTCGGTGATCCGGTCCTCGTGCGTGCGCCGGCCGAGCCCGGCCGCCAGCGGCGGCAGCCCCGGTTCGACCAGCACGGCGGCCGTGGAGCCGTCCCGGGACGAGCCGATCGCGGCGAGGCGTCCGTCACCGGTCGGGAACAGCCGCGTGGCCGGGAGGTGCCGCGACGCGTCCCACGGCGGCGGGGCCTCCGGTTCGGGCGCGTCCCGGTCGAACTCCCACAGGCGGACCCGACCGTCCGTCCCCGCCGACAGCACGACCGGTCGTCCCTCCGGGCCGGTACCGACGGCGAGCGCGCGCACGCCCGCCTCCCGGCTGCGCCCGGTCGGCCCGGCGGGGGTGAGGGTGTCGCGCAGCCACCACGCCGACACACCGACCACGTCCGCCGTCGCCACGACCACCTCGCCGCCGGGCAGCCGCCCCTCCGCGACCGCCGTGGGCGCGACGCCCGCGAGCCCGGGTTCCCGGATCAGCCCCCGGTCGGTCACGCCGAAGCAGGCGAGGTCGGTGTCCTCGCGGCACAGGAGCAGCAGACGGCCGTCCGGACGGGTGACGAACCAGGTGCCCTCCTGCCGCCAGGCGACCCGGACCCGCGGGCCGACCCGCACCAGCCGGTCATCCGTCACCCGGTAGAGCGACAGCCCCGTGGTGCTCCGGGTGACCGCGAACACCGCGCCGTCCTGGACGCCCAGCGCCGGCGGCCGGAACAGGATCTCGTCGGAGGTGTCCACCCGGTCGAGCACGACCGGCGCGTCACCGGTCCAGTCGACCAGGCGCAGCGTGCCCTGGCGGGTGAGGGCGGCGAACAGCCTCCCGGCCGCCGCCACGCCCCCCGAGACGGCGGCGGGGCCGATCTCCAGCGCCCCGGTCTCCCGCGGCCCGTCGGCGAGCGACCACTTGCGCAGCGCGCCGTCCGCGACGGTCAGCGCGACCTCCCCGCCGTCGGTCACCGCGCGGGAGAGCCACTGGTGGTGCTCGACCGCCTCGCCGGCGACCTCCGCCACCGGGTCGAGCCGGTAGTCCCGGAACCGGTGCAGCACCACCCGGTCGTGGTTGACCTCGAACGCGCCGGGCTCGCCGGCCGCGTCCAGCCACAACCCCACGTCGGCCGACGCGAGCAGCTGCGCGAGCACCTGGTGCGGCTCCTCGCCGCGCCAGGCGAGCACGTCCGCGCGCCACGGCAGGGCGAACCGCCCGGCGAGCCGGTCGGCCAGGCCCGGGAACCCGAGCTGCCGCGCGGTCAGGGCGAGCCGCGCCGCGCGGTCGGGCACGTCGAGGTCGGCGAGGTGGTGGCCCGCCTTGCGGTAGACGTGGGCGTGCGCCCTGGCCCGCGCGGACGCCACGTGGGGCAGGTGCGGCAGGAGCCGCCCGGTCGGCGCGACGACGAGGAAGCCGACGTCCTCCACCAGCTCGTCCAGCCGGCCGGCCGCGGCGGCGTGGTGCGCCAGGTGCTCGCGGACGTACTCCGGCGCGTCCTCCCACCGGTCGACCCGGCGGCGCAGGGTCTCGTAGACCACCGGCTCCGCGCCGGGCCGCCCCGCCCGGAACGCGTCGTCCAACGCCTGGTGGAACAGCCGGAACGTGCCGCCCGCCTGCTCGACCAGGTAGCCCGCCGCGGACGTGAGCACCTCGCGCAGGTCGTGCGGGGTGTAGGAGCCGGCGCTCAGCGCGTTCGCCAGGTCGAGCCACAGCGGCCCCTCCGGCAGGCCCGCGCCCTGGGCGAACGCCAGCGGCGCCAGCAGGTTCCGCGCCACCCTCGGCCGGTCGAACCGCACGGTCAGGTAGTCGTCTACGGCCGCCGCGACGCTGGTCGGCAGGCGCCGCGCGCCGGTCAGGCACGCCAGCTGCGCGATCAGGAAGTTCCCGCCCGCGTGCCGGGCGATCGCCGCCGCCCGCGCCGGGTCGCCGACCCGGCGTTCCGCGTACCGCACCACGTCCCGGTGGTCGAGGTAGGACCCGGAGTCGAGGTCGAGCACCACGGGGTTGCCGAGCCGGGCGGGCAGCGCGCCCCGCACGCCGACGCGCGTGCCGACCACGACGTGCCGGTCGCCGTGCGCGGCGAGGCGGCTCAGCATGGTCGCGATGGCCTCCGGCGCGTCGCCCGCCGCCTCGTCCAGCGCGTCCACCACGACCGACACCGGGCCGCACCGCCGCAGCAGCTCGGTCGGGTCGGCCGCGTCGACCTCGGCGGCGTCGGCGATCGCGCGCACCACGTCCGCGAGCGTCCGGCCCCGGGCGTGCACGGCGACCGTGACGCCGCCGACCGGGGGCAGGGCGACGTCGGGCGGCAGGGTGTCCGCGGCCACCCGCGACCGGGCCGCCCGGTCGGCCAGCACGACCGTCCGCGCGAGCACGGCGCTCTTGCCGCTGCCCGGCCCGCCGACCACGGCCCGCACCCGCCCGTCGGCCGGTCCGCCCAGGTAGAGCGCGAGTTCGGTCAACGCCCGGTGGCGGCCGACGAAGTGCCACACGTCCGTCGGCTCGTGCGGTTCGACGCCGCGCGCCCGGGGCAGCCAGTGGGTGTCGAAGGCGTCGTCCAGGTCGACGCGCCAGCCGGTGTGGTCGGCGGCCGGCGGCCACCGCCGGACGATCTCCTCGACCGGGACGAGGTTCCCGCCGCCCACCGCCGGGTGCGCCGTGACGACGATGCCCACCACGGCGTGCAGCACGTCGTCCCACACGGGCGCGCCGGAGAACCCGCGGTCGATGCGGTGGCCGGAGGTGTGCTCCAACTGCACCCAGTTCGGGCCGACCCGGCCGCCGAGCCGCCCGCGCGACTCGGTGTGGTGCCCGCCCGCGAACCCCTGCACCACGTACGGGTGATCGCCGAGCGCGGCGGGCGCGCGCAGGGGCGCGCGGACCGCCCCGGGCACCGGCGCGGCCAGCCGCAGCACGGCCAGGTCGCCCTCCTCGACCGGGTCCCGGAACTCGACCGTGGCGGCCACCTCGACCCCGAGGTGCACCAGCGCCACGTGCACGTGGTCGTCCGGCACGACGTGCGCGCACGTCAGGACGAGGTCGGGCGCGACGAGCACGCCGGCGCCGGCGTCACCCACCCGGGCCAACCAGGGCGGGCGTTCCCGGTAGCTCGCGCGCACGACCACCGACCCTACTGCGCGTACCAGACCCGGCGGGCGGGGACGGACACGATCTCGCGCTCCGGGTAGCGCAGCGCGGTGAGCCGACCGCCGAACACGCAGCCCGTGTCCAGGCACAGGGTGCCGTTCACCCATTCCGGTTCCTCGACCGGCGTGTGTCCATACAGGACCGTCGCCGCGCCCCGGTAGTCCCGCGCCCACGGGTAGCGGACCGGGAAGCCGCGCGCGTCGATCTCCCCCGTGGTCACGCCCCACAGGGCGAGGGCCCGCGCCCGCGCCGATCCGCGGCCGTGGTGCCGCTCCGGCAGCCCGGCGTGGGCGACGACGAGCCTCCCGCCGTCGAGCACGTAGTGCGGGACCAGGGCGTCGCAGAACGCGAGCACCTCGGCGCGGAACGCGGGCGTCTCGCGCTCCAGCCGGCTCAACGAGTGCTCCAGCCCGTGGTTGACCTGGACGTCGTGGCCCTTCAGCGCCCGGACCAGCTTCTCCTCGTGGTTGCCCCGCACCGAGAGGGCGTGGCCCGCCGCCACCATGGCCATCACCAGCCGCAGCACGCCGGGCGTGTCCGGCCCGCGGTCGACCAGGTCGCCCACGAACACCGCCTTGCGGCCGTCCGGGTGCCCGCCCTCGGCGGAATAGCCCAGCTCGCGCAGCAGGTGGACGAGTTCGACGCGACACCCGTGCACGTCGCCGACCACGTCGAACGGCCCGGTCTCGTGCCGCAGGTCGTGGGGTGACGGGTCGGCGGGCCCCGACGGGTCGGCGGAAGGCTCCATGCGACCAGTCTGGTCGACCGGTCCGGGGGTTGTCCGGGAATTACTGTGGAGCCATGACGAACCGGCTCGCGTCCTCGACCAGCCCGTACCTGCTCCAGCACGCCGACAACCCGGTGCACTGGTGGCCGTGGTCGCCGGAGGCGTTCGCGGAGGCGCGGGAACGGAACGTGCCCGTGCTGCTGTCGGTCGGGTACGCGGCGTGCCACTGGTGCCACGTGATGGCGCACGAGTCGTTCGAGGACGAGGCCACCGCCGCGTTCATGAACGAGCACTTCGTGAACGTGAAGGTGGACCGCGAGGAGCGGCCGGACGTGGACGCGGTCTACATGGCGGTCACGCAGGCGCTCAGCGGGCACGGCGGCTGGCCCATGACGTGCTTCCTGACCCCGGACGGCGAGCCGTTCTACGCGGGCACCTACTACCCGCCGTCGCCCCGGCCGGGCATGCCGTCGTTCCGGCAGGTGCTGGAGGCCATCGACCACGCGTGGCGCGAGCAGGGCGACGAGGTGCGCGAGTCGGCGGCGGGCATCGTGGCGCAGCTCGCGTTCAAGCCGCTGCCGCAGTCTACTGTGGACGACGAGGTGCTGGCGGGCGCGGTGGTGTCGCTGCTCGGGCACTTCGACCGGGTCAACGCCGGGTTCGGCGGCGCGCCGAAGTTCCCGCCGTCGATGGTGCTGGAGTTCCTGCTGCGCCACCACGAGCGGACCGGGTCGGTGGAGGCGCTGTCGATGGCGCGCGCGACGGGCGACGCGATGGCCAACGGCGGGCTGTGCGACCAGCTGGCGGGCGGGTTCGCGCGGTACAGCGTGGACGCGGCGTGGGTCGTGCCGCACTTCGAGAAGATGTTGTACGACAACGCTTTGCTGCTGCGCTTCTACACGCACCTGAGCCGCCGGGACGACAACCCCCGGTACCGCGGGGTCGCGCGGGAGACGGCCGAGTTCCTGCTCCGCGACCTCGGCACCCCGGAGGGCGGGTTCGCCGCGTCGCTGGACGCGGACACCGAGGGCGTCGAGGGGGCGACCTACGTGTGGACGCCCGCGCAGTTGGTCGAGGTGCTGGGGTTGTCGACCGGAGCGCGCGCCGCGGCGCTGTACGGCGTGACGGACGAGGGCACGTTCGAGCACGGCGCCTCGACGTTGCGGATGCTCGGCACGCCGGACCCGGAGATCGCCGCCCGGCTGCTGGAGGCCCGGGACCGGCGGCCGCAGCCGGGGCGCGACGACAAGGTCGTCACGGCCTGGAACGGGATGGCGATCCAGGCGCTGGCCGAGGCCGGCGCGGTGTTCGGCGAGCCCCGCTGGGTCGAGGCGGCGGCGCGGGCGGCCCGGCTCGTCCTGGACGTGCACCTGGTCGACGGGCGGCTCCTGCGCACCTCCCGGCACGGCGTGGCCGGCACGGCGGCGGGCGTGCTGGAGGACTACGGCTGCTTCGCCGACGGCCTGCTGGCGCTGCACCAGGCCACCGGCGACACCGAGTGGTTCACCGTCGCGTGCGGGCTGCTCGACACGGCGCTGGCGCGGTTCGCGGGGGAGGAGCCCGGCGTCTACCACGACACGGCCGACGACGCGGAGGCGTTGGTGCAGCGGCCGTCGGACCCGTCCGACAACGCGAGCCCGTCCGGCGCGTCGTCGCTGGCCTCGGCGCTGGTGGCGGCGTCCGTGCTGGGCGGGCCGTCGCACTACCGCGACGCCGCCGAGGCGGCCGTGGCGCGGGCCGGGCTGCTGGCCGCCCGCGAACCCCGGTTCGCCGGCCACTGGCTGAGCGTCGCCGAGGCGCTGGCGCTGGGTCCCGTGCAGGTGGCCGTGGTCGGCGACGCGCCGGACCTGGTGCGGACCGCGTGGCACGGCGTGCACGGCGGTGGCGTGGTCGTGGCGGGCGCGCCGGGCTCGGCGCCGCTGCTGGCCGACCGGCCCCTGGTCGACGGCGGTGCGGCGGCCTACGTGTGCCGCGGCTACGTGTGCGACCGGCCCGTCACCTCGGTGGCCGACCTCACCGCGGCCCTCGCCGTCCACCGTTAGCGAACCACCCTGGCGGTCCGGTGACCGCGGCGTAGCGTCGGCATCGACGTAATCATGTAATCGAGGTGCGAGATGCGACGTGGATGGGGCGGCCGGGGCGGTTGGCAACAGGCCGACCAGCCCCCGGCGGACGACGCGGCGGCCTGGTTCGCGGGCCGGCTGCCCGACGGCTGGTTCACCGAACCGCCGGCGGTGACGGTGGACCGCGAGGAGATCGTGGTCGTGGGCACGCTGCCCGCGCTGCCGGACGGGTTCGCCGACGACGCCGAGCGGGCGGCGGCCGAGGCGGGCCGGATCAGCCGGTTCCGGGAGGAGACGCGGGACGAGCGGATCGCGATCGCCCGCCAGGCCGAGCACCGCTACCGGCGCAAGGTCGCCTGGGGCGCGCGGCTCGGCGGCACGGAGGAGCTGTTCACCACGCTGTCGGCGCCCGTGATGACCCGGTTGCGGCAGCCCGAGCGCCGGGTGCTGGACACGCTGGTCGCGGCCGGGGTGGCGCGGTCCCGGTCGGAGGCGCTGGCGTGGGCCGTGCGGCTGGTCGGCGAGCACGCCGACGCGTGGCTGACCGAGCTGCGGGAGGCGATGACCCGGGTGGACGACCTGCGCGCGCAGGGACCGGACCTGGCGTGACCGACCGGGCGGGGACGAGGGCTTCGACCGCGGGCACCTACGACCTGGCGTGGCGGCTCGACCCGGCGTCGCCGCAGGTCAGGGGTCGCACCACCATCCGCTTCACCGGGGCGCGGGAGCGGGTCGACCTCGCGGCCGACCGGGTGCTCGCCGCGTCCCTCAACGGCCGACCGGTGCGCCCGGACTCGTCGCCGACCGGGGGCGACGGCGACAACGTGCTGCGGGTGGAGGCGCTGTTCCCGTTCCGCGACCGGGGCTTCCGGCGGGTGGTCGACCCGGCCGACGGCCAGGTCTACCTGTACGCGACGAACTTCCCCGACGCCGTGTCGCGCACCATGGGCGGGTTCGGCGATCCCGGCGACCGGGCGGACGTGGCGCTGACCGTGACCGTGCCGCCGTCGTGGAGGTGCCTGGCGAACGGCCGGGCGGTGGTCGACGCGGGCGCGGTCCGCACGTTCACCCCGGTGGCGTCGATCGCGCGGTCCACCGTCGCGGCGGCGGCCGGCCCGTTCGCCCGGGTGCACGAGTCCGTGCACGTGCCGAGGTCGCGGGCGGCCGCGGACGGGGCCGCCGTCGCGGACGTGGTGACCCGCGCGATCGCGTTCTACGAGGACCTGCTGGGCCCGTACCCGTACGCCAAGTGCGATGTCGTGTTCGTGCCGGGGCTGTCCTCGCTGGCCCTGTCCACACCGGGCCTGATCCTGGTCGACCTGCCCGTCCTGGACCGCCTCGACGACCCCCGCTACGCGACGGTCGTCCTCGGCCACGAGGTGGCACACGCCTGGGTCGGCAACCTGGTCGACTTCCCGGCCCCGCTGACGGAGGGCCTGGCCACCTACCTGAGCAGAATCTTCGCCGAGCACACCGGCCCGTGGGACGACCTGCCGGACCACTCCCTCCCGGACCGCCCGTACCGGCCCCACCTGGACCGCGTCCGCGCGGTGGAGGCCGCCGTCGGCCGCCCGGCCCTGCTGCGCGGCCTGCGCGCCGCGTTGACCGACCTCGCCCACGGCCGTGGGACGGAAGCCGACCTCGCCACCCGCTGGGCCGCAGCTCAGGAGTAGATCGCGAACCAGATCGCGATGTAGTGGCACAGCGCCGCCAGCACGGTCGCCGCGTGGAAGAACTCGTGGTAGCCGAACACCTGCGGCCAGGGGTTGGGCCAGCGCGAGGCGTAGAACACCGCGCCCGCGGTGTAGAGCAGGCCGCCCACGAGCAGCAGCACGAGCGCCGCCACGCCCACGTGGTGCAGCAGGTCCGGCAGCACGAACACCGCCACCCAGCCCAGCGCGATGTAGATCGGCACCCCGAGCCACCTCGGCGCGTGCGGCCAGGCGAGCTTCAGGGTCACGCCGCCCAGCGCGCCCAGCCACACCACCAGCAGCACCACGTTGCCCGTGTCCGGGGGCATGGCCAGCAGCGCGAACGGCGTGTACGTGCCCGCGATGAACACGAAGATCATCGAGTGGTCGAGCCGCTTCATCCACGTCCGCGCCCGCACGCTCACCCAGTTCACCCGGTGGTACAGCGCGCTGACGCCGAACAGGCCGAGCACGGTCGCCCCGTACACGGACGTGGCGAGCGCGGCCTTCGCCGACACGGTGGCCGCGGCGAGGGCGATCAGGGTCGCACCCGTCGCCACGGAGACGACGAACGACCAGAGGTGCAGCCAGCCCCGCAGACGAGGCCGCAGGGCGGGCTCGGGCGGCTGAGGGCGAGTCGACGTGGTCACGGTCCGAGGTTACGGGAGCGTAGGTGGCCGGGCAGCACACGGCGGCGTGACCGCGGCCACCCGGCGTACGCTCTTCCAGCGTGGGTCTTCGCGAGCGCATCAAGGACAAGCTCCTCCTGCCGGTCTACGAGTACCGGCTGAACCGGTGGCTCGACGGCAAGCAACGACCACGTCACGTCGGCGTGGTGCTCGACGGCAACCGCCGCTGGGCCAAGGAGGCGGGCTTCACCGACGTCGCGCACGGCCACCGCGCCGGCGCGCGGAAGATCCTGGAACTGCTGAACTGGTGCCGTGACGCCGAGGTCGAGGTCGTCACGCTGTGGATGCTGTCCACCGACAACCTGAACCGGCCCGCCGAGGAGCTGGAACCGCTGCTCGACATCATCGCCGACATCGTGGACGAGCTGGCCGAGCCGGGGAACCCGTGGCGCATCCGGCACGTCGGCGCGCTGGACCTGCTGCCCACGGAGACCGCCGCCCGCCTGTCCGCCGCCGCGCTGCGCACCAAGGGCCGCACCGGCCTGGAGGTCAACGTCGCGGTCGGCTACGGCGGCCGGCAGGAGATCGCCGACGCGGTCCGCAAGCTGCTGCAGAAGCACGCCGAGTCCGGCGGCACGATCGAGGAGCTGGCCGAGGTCCTCGACGTCGACCACATCGCCGAGCACCTCTACACGTCCGGTCAGCCCGACCCGGACCTGCTCATCCGCACGTCGGGGGAGCAGCGGCTGTCCGGGTTCATGCTGTGGCAGTCCGCGCACTCCGAGTTCTGGTTCACCGAGGCGTACTGGCCCGAGTTCCGCCGCACGGACTTCCTGCGGGCCCTGCGCGACTACGCCGTCCGCCACCGCCGCTTCGGCTCCTAGCCCCCGGCCGTCCCGGCGTCCCCACCCCCGGCCCGCACCCCCGGACAACGCCCGAGGGCGGCACCCCCCGACCGGGAAGTGCCGCCCTCGAGAACTCCAGCGTTGGGGCTCAGTCCTCCGAGCTGTTGTCCCCGGCCGCGTCCGAGTCGTTGTCGTCGTTGTCGGTCGCGATGCAGTAGCTCTCGTCGTTGTTCGAGAGGATCGGGATCGCGATGACGTTGACCTCGAGCTCGCAGAGGTTGACCTGGCTCAGCAGGTCGGAGTCGTTGCCGAAGTTGATGAGGCCGAACTGGTCGGCGACCGTCTCCTCGTCCGCGTCGTCGTCGAAGTACTGCTGGTTGTGCAGTTCACCGATGGCGGTGTAGTGGCCGTCGTCGTAGTCCCCGTGCGGAGTCGCGAACGCGGGGGAGCCCAACAACATGAGACCGGCCGCGGCGATGGCGACGGCACCTGCCTTCTTGAACATGTAAACACACTCCTCTAGTGGGGAATTGATGTGACGCCCATAACCTTGCTCGCTCGATCCGAGCATTCGGGGAGTCTGCGGCTCAGGCGGTTTGCCCTCGCTCAGGTAACCTACTGGTCGGCGTTGTGGATCGCACCCGGATGAACACCATCGTGTGAAAGCGTTCTCTTCCGGTTTTAGTTATCGGGGGCGGGAATCCGGACACCGTGTCCTGAATTCCCGCCGTCCATTCCGCGGGGTGCGCCCGGTGCGCCGTCACCGGTCCGCACGCCCACCCTCCGCCACCGGGCACGTCCGGGGCCCGGCGGCGGGATCCGGCGGATCAGCCCTCGGAGCTGTTGTCCCCGGCGTCGTCCGAGTCGTTGTCGTCGTTGTCCGACGTCAGGCAGAGGTTCTCGTCGTTGTTCGAGAGCACCGGGATGCCGAGGACCGCGTTGACCTCGACCTCGCAGATGCTCAACTGGCTCGCGACGTCGGAGTCGTTGCCGAGGTTCAGCAGGCCGAACTGGTCGGCGATCGTGGTGTCGCCCGAACCGTCCTCGAAGTACTGCTGGTTGTGGAGCTGCCCGATGGCGGTGTAGTGGCCGTCGTCGAAACTCGGCCCGCGCCCGTCTTCGTGGGGTTCGCCGGTGACGGCGAACGCGGGAGCGCCCACCAGCATCAGTCCGGCCACGACCGCGGCGAGCGTACCTGCCTTCTTCAGCACTTCACACTCCTCAATGCGGGTTTCCCCGGTCGATCCAGCGTTGTTCCGAAGCCGGATGTGGTTGCCTGCCCGGCAAACTACCGAATCCCCGGCCCCGCGTGGATCTCGATAACACCATTGTGTGATCCACCGATGGTGGTTGTCCCTCGTTACGGTGTCGTTCGCCGCCACAATTCGTCGCCGCCGTTCCACTGTGGTAAACCGGGCGGTCATCTCGTAGGGTCTGCAGTCCGTGGACGCCGACCGGATCGTGCGTGAGTACCTGTTGCTCGGGCTGCGCCTGGACCGGCTGTCGCCGGGCCTGGTCGACTCGTTCACCGGCGACCGCGCCCTGCGCCGCGCCGTGGACGTGGAGCCGAGGCCGCACCCGGCCGCGCTGAGCCGGCAGGCCGCGCTGCTGCGCCGCGAACTGGCGGGCGCCGACCTGGCGCCGGACCGCAAGCGGTTCCTGGACGCCCACCTGGTGGCCGTCGAGACGATCGCGCGCAAGCTCGCCGGCGTGCGCGTCGGGTTCGTGGAGGAGGTGCGGGCGTACTTCCAGGTCGACATCCGCCCCGGCCACCCCGACACCTACCGCCGCGCGCACGCCGCCCTGGCCGAGGTGCTGCCCGGCCGCGGCACGCCGGCCCGGCGGCTGGCCGAGCACCGCGCCCGCGACGAGGTGCCGCGGGGCCGGCTCGCGCACGCCGTGCACGCCCTGTCCGGCGCGCTGCGCGACCGCGTGCGGCAGCGGTTCGAGCTGCCCCCGGACGAGGTGGTGGAGTACGAGATCGTCACCGACAAGCCGTGGAGCGGGTTCAACCACTACCTCGGCGGCTTCCGGTCGCGCGTGGCGATCAACGCCGACCTGGGCCACCGGATGTCGAGCCTGCCGCAGCTCGTCGCGCACGAGTCCTACCCCGGCCACCACACCGAGCACTGCCGCAAGGAGGTGGGCCTGGTCGGCAGGCGCGGGCACGCCGAGCAGGCGTTGTTCCTGATCAACACGCCGCAGTGCCTGATGGCCGAGGGCATGGCCGAGCTGGGCCTGCACGCCGTGGTCGGGGCGGGCTGGGGCCGCTGGGCCGAGGAGGTCCTGGCCGACCTGGGCCTGCGGATGGACGGCGAGCTGAGCGAACGGGTCGAGAACGCGCTGGCCGGGCTGCTCACCGTCCGCCAGGACGCGGCCCTGATGCTGCACGACCGGCGCGCCCACCCCGACGACGTGGTCGACTTCCTGTGCCGCTGGCTGCTGGTGCCCGAACGCCGCGCCCGCCAGATGCTGCGCTTCCTCGGCGACCCGCTGTGGCGGGCGTACACCACGACGTACGTGGAGGGCGTGCGCCTCGTCCGCGCGTGGCTGGACCTCGGCGCGGAGACCCTGGGCGACCGCTATCTGAGACTGCTGGACCAACCACTGGTGCCGGCGGCGTTGGCGGAGGAGGTCGCGGCCGCGGTGCCCTGGCTGCCCCGTGACCGCGGGTGACCGACCGGCCGTCACCGGCCGTACCGGCTCTGAGCTGGGCGGACGACGCGCGTTGGGCCGATGTGGCGGTCCCGTGCCGCCCTTCGGCACCCGCGGTGGTCCTGTTTCACAGGTTTGCGGCCGGATGACGAGTTGACGAATCACCTGTGTGGCTGCCTGCATAAGAGGGACCGGCGGAGGTAACTTCCGGTTGGCGGGACGCGTCCACTGCGGACCGCGCAGGGAGGCCCTGATCGTGGCGGTATGCGCGAGGGGGCCGGCACCCGGCCCTCGTGGCCGGCACGTCCCCGGCTAGGGGGCGGTCCGGTCGATCGGGGTGGTGCCTGGCCCAGCGAGGAGCGGACGCGGGTGCCGCGTTCGTGAGGGAGTTGCCGTGAACGCACGACGACCCGCGAGCCGTTCCTCAGGCTCATCGCGCAGCACGTCCCGGCGCCGTGGCGCGCCGACGACCAACACGTACGTGGTGGACACGTCCGTGCTCCTCTCAGACCCCCTGGCCACCACGCGGTTCGCCGAGCACGAGGTCGTGCTGCCGCTCGTGGTGATCAGCGAGCTGGAGGGCAAGCGGCACCACCCGGAACTCGGGTGGTTCGCCCGGGAGGCGCTGCGCCTGCTCGACGACCTGCGCCTGCGGCACGGCCGGTTGGACCACCCGGTCCCGATCGGCGAGGCCGGCGGCACGCTCCGCGTCGAGCTCAACCACTCCGACCCGGAGGTGCTGCCCGCGGGTTTCCGCACGGACTCCAACGACGCCCGCATCCTGGCCTGCGCGCTCAACCTCGCGGCCGACGGCAACGCGGTCACGCTGGTCACCAAGGACATGCCGCTGCGGGTCAAGGCCGGCGCGGTCGGGCTGGCCGCGGAGGAGTACCGGGCCCACGACGTGACGCTGTCGGGGTACTCCGGGATGTCCGACGTGGACGTCGACCAGTCCGTGGTGGACGCGCTGTACCGCGACACCGTGATCGACCCGGCGCTGTTCGACCTGGCGCACGTCGCCGAGCTGCCCTGCCACAGCGGGTTGCGGCTGCTGGCGGGCACGTCCAGCGCGTTGGGCCGGGTCACACCGGACAAGCAGGTGCGGCTCGTGCGCGGCGACCGCGAGGCGTTCGGGCTGCACGGCCGGTCCGCCGAGCAGCGCGTGGCGCTGGACCTGCTGCTCGACACCGAGGTCGGCATCGTCTCGCTGGGCGGACGGGCCGGCACCGGGAAGTCGGCGCTCGCGCTGTGCGCGGGGCTGGAGGCGGTCATGGAGCGCCGCCAGCACCGCAAGGTCGTGGTGTTCCGCCCCCTGTACGCGGTGGGCGGCCAGGAGCTGGGCTACCTGCCCGGCTCCGAGAGCGAGAAGATGCAGCCGTGGGCGCAGGCGGTGTTCGACACCCTCGGCGCGCTGGTCAGCCAGGACGTCGTCGAGGAGGTCATGGACCGCGGCATGCTGGAGGTCATGCCGCTGACCCACATCCGCGGCCGGTCCCTGCACGACTCGTTCGTGATCGTGGACGAGGCGCAGTCGCTGGAGCGCAACGTGCTGCTCACCGTGCTGTCGCGGTTGGGCGCCAACTCGCGGGTGGTGCTCACGCACGACGTGGCGCAGCGCGACAACCTGCGCGTCGGGCGGCACGACGGCGTGGCGGCCGTGATCGAGAAGCTGAAGGGCCACCCGCTGTTCGCGCACGTCACGCTGACCCGCTCGGAGCGCTCGCCGATCGCCGCGCTGGTCACCGAGATGCTGGAGGACTACGCCTCCTGACGGCCGGTCCGGGAGGGGCCCCGCCGGCGGCCGTCGGCGGGGCCCCTCCATGCTCGTGGTGCAGCACCGCCACCATCCGGGCCAGGACGGCGGCGACCAGCACCGGCAGGGCGTTGCGCACCCCGTGCCACACCCGAGAACCGGTGCGCCGAGCGGTGGGACGGCGTGCCGCGCCCGGACCCATCGCCCGACCACCGGCCCGACCCCGGATCCGGCTAGTCGAGCGCCCGCCGCAGGAAACCCCGCATGCCCAGCGCCCCGAACCCCGCGATCGACGCCAGCAGCACCACGAAGCACACCCACAGCGGGATGTGCTCGACCCCCGGCACCAGCACCGCCCGCATGCCCTCGCTCACGTAGGTGAGCGGGTTGAGCGCGCACAGCACCTGGAACCAGCGCAGGTTGTCCAGCGCGGGCCACGGGAACTGCGCCGAACCGGTGAACAGCAGCGGCGTCAGGATCACCGCGAACATCACGTTGATGTGCCGCGGCGACACCGACGTGCCGATCACCATGCCCACCGCCGCGCCCGCCAGCGACCCCAGGACGATCACCAGGAACGCCGCCGGCAGCCCGGACGCGGGCCAGCTGATGTCCAGCATGACGAACCCGATCGGGATCATCAGCACCGCCGCCAGCAGGCCCCGCACCGCGCCGAACACCATCTTCTCCACCGCGACCAGCGGGATCGGGATCGGCGCGAGCAGCCGGTCCTCGATCTCCCGCGTCCACGAGAAGTCCAGCACCAGCGGCAGCGTGGTGTTCTGCAACGCGCCCAGGAACCCGTTCATCGCCACGATCCCGGGCAGCAGCACGGCAGCGAAGTCGCCCTGCACGAACCCGATGTCGCCCAGCACCTTGGCGAAGATGAACAGGATGAAGAACGGCTGGATGATCACCTGCGCGAGGAAGCTCGGCAGCTCCCGGCCGGTGACGAACACGTCCCGCCACAGGATCGCGTTGAACGTGCGCAGCGACGTCATCGCAGCTCCCGACCCGTCAGGTGGATGAAGACGTCCTCGAGGCTCGGCGTGCCGATCGACAGGTCGGCGACCGGCGCGCCGTGCCGCTCCAGGGTGCGCAGCACGTCCGGCAGCGCCACGGCCGGCGCGACGTCGGTGTAGAGGCGGAACATGTCCTGCACGTGCTCGACCCGCTGCACCCCGTCCACCGCGGCCAGCGCCTCGCTCACCGCGTCCGGGTCGGCGGCCGACGCGACGGTCACGCTGAGCGTCGTGCTGCCCGGCAGGGTCTTGGTCAGCTCGGCCGGGGTGTCGAGCGCGAGCAGCCGGCCGTGGTCGACGATGCCGACCCGGTCGCACAGCTTCTGCGCCTCGTCCATGTCGTGCGTGGTGAGCACGACCGTGACGCCGTCCGCGTGCAGCGCGGCCACCCGGTCGTGCACGAACAGCCGCGCCTGCGGGTCCAGCCCGGTCGACGGCTCGTCCAGGAACAGCACCTTCGGCCGGTGCATCAGGGCGCGAGCGATCATCAGCCGTTGCGCCTGACCGCCGGACAGCTTGTCCACCAGGCTCGTGGCGTGACCCTCCAGGCCCATCCGCTGGAGGATCTCGTCGGCCAACCGACGCCGCTCGACGCGGCCCACGCCGTGGTAGGCGGCGTGGAACAGCAGGTTCTGCCGGACATTCAGCGCGCGGTCCAGGTTGTTGCGCTGAGGCACCACGGCCAGCATCCGACGGGCCCGCCGCGGGTCGGCGACCACGTCCACGCCCTCCACCAGGGCCGTGCCGGAGGTCGGCCGGACCCTGGTGGTCAGCACGCCCACGGTGGTCGTCTTGCCCGCCCCGTTCGGACCGAGCAAGCCGAACACCTCGCCCCGGCGGACCGCGAAACCGAGCCCCGCCACGGCCGGTTTCGGGTTGCCCTTGTAGACCTTCACCAGGTCCGCCACCGTCACGGCTTCGTCCACCGGGACAGCCTAGACAGCAGGAGCGGTCACCAGCCCGACGGAAGCGGACGACCTTCGGCGAACCCCGCGGCGCTCTGGACGCCGAGCGTCGCCTTGGCGTGGAACTCCTCCAACGTCTGCGCCCCCGCGTACGTGCAGGCGCTGCGGACGCCCGCGGTGATCGAGTCGAGCAGGTCCTCGACGCCGGGGCTGTTCGGGTCCAGGCGCATGCGGGAGGTCGAGATCCCCTCCTCGAACAGGCCCTTCTTGGCGCGGTCGAACGCGTTGTCGGCGCGGGTGCGCGCGCTCACGGCCCGCTTCGACGCCATGCCGAACGACTCCTTGTAGAGGCGGCCCTGCTCGTCGCGCTGCAGGTCGCCGGGCGACTCGTAGGTGCCGGCGAACCAGGAGCCGATCATCACGCTGGACGCGCCGGCGGCGAGGGCGAGGGCGACGTCGCGCGGGTGGCGGACCCCGCCGTCGGCCCAGACGTGGCGGCCCAGCCGGCGGGCCTCGGCGGCGCACTCGGCGACCGCGGAGAACTGCGGGCGGCCGACACCGGTCATCATGCGGGTGGTGCACATCGCGCCCGGGCCGACCCCGACCTTGACGATGTCCGCGCCCGCTTCGACCAGATCGCGGACGCCTTCGGCGGTGACCACGTTGCCGGCCACGACGGGCACGGTCGGGCCGGCCTCGCGGACGGCCTTGAGGGCGGCGAGCATCTTCTCCTGGTGGCCGTGGGCGGTGTCGACGACGAGGGTGTCGACGCCGGCGTGGAGGAGCTGCTCGGCCTTGGCCGTGACGTCGCCGTTCACGCCGATGGCCGCGGCCACGCGGAGGCGGTTCGCGTGGTCGAGGGCGGGTTGGTAGATGTCCGAGCGCAGCGCGCCCAGGCTGGTCATCACGCCGCGCAGGCGGCCGTCCGCGTCGACCCCGAGCGCGACCCGCTGCGTGCCGCCGTGCAGCCGGGTGAAGACGTCACGCGGAAGGGTGTCCATCGGAAGGGTGACGATGCGGTCGTCGGCGACATCGTGCAACCGGGTGAACCGGTCGACGCCCGCGCACGCCGCCTCGTCCACGACACCGGTCGGGCGACCTTCGTCGTCGATCACCACCACCGCCCCGTGGGCGCGCTTGTGCAGCAGGTTGACCGCGTCGGCGACCGAGTCGCCGGGGTGCAGGGTCAGCGGCGTGTCCCACACGACGTGCCGCGCCTTCACCCACTGCACGATCTCCGCCACCGCTTCGGGCGCGACGTCCTGCGGCAGCACCACGAGCCCGCCGCGCCGCGCCACGGTCTCCGCCATCCGCCGTCCCGCCACCGCGGTCATGTTCGCGACCACGATCGGGATCGTCGCCCCCGTTCCGTCGGAGGTCGACAAGTCGACACCGAACCTCGAGTCGACGGCCGATCGGCCGGGCACGAGGAAGACGTCGTCGTAGGTCAGGTCGTAGCTGGGCCGATGCCCTTCGATGAACCGCACGAGAACTTGACGATACTCGCGCCGTGCCGAATCCGCCCTGGTTGCGGCCACCATTGCGCCGGTCGGCACAGGGTTCGCTCTTGTGGCTTCCTCCAAAGCCGCACCACTGCGGTTCCCGCGACTCGATCGCCCCCGCTGCCGCCTCGCACACCCGCCTCCCGCCGCCCCCGCGCTCTCGCCGCCGTGCTCCGCCGTCGTGCCCCCGCTCCGCCGCCGTCCTGGCCGCGCTCTGCGTCGCGCCCGCCTCCACACCCGCGCCGCTCCCGCCGTGCGCCGCTCGCACCGCGCCCCCACCCCCGCCGCGCCCCCACCCCCGCCGTGCCCCCGCTCCCACCGCGCCGCCGTGCTCCGCTCCGCTCCCACCGCCGTGGTGCTTCCAGCTGGGCCGCTCGTGCTGGCATCCGTCACCGGCGACGCCGCCGGCGCGGCCGGACCGGGTCGGCGGGATCCCTGGCTGCTCAGGTCACGCGCCGGCCGGGCGGGCGCGTGGGTGGGGTTCGTGGCGTGGCGGTTCCGGCTGCCGGCACGGTGATCCGGTCGTGGGCGGTGGTTGGGCTGAGGGTCGAGGTCCGGGGCGAGTGGTGGTCAGGTCGTGGTTGCGGCGCGTGCCGGGGGTTGGTTGGCCTCCTCTTCGTTTCAACCGAGGTGCGGTAACAGTGTTTCCGTACATCTTCGGCCCATGTTCACCCGATCGTGTCGCTCGGGCTGCCGGTGGGGGACTTCGGCAGGAGGGCGCGGACGGCGTCGATCGTGTCCGCCTCGGCGGCGTCCTTGTCCGGCCGGTACCGCAGCACGCGGGCGAAGCGGAGGGCCACGCCGCCCGGGTAGCGGGGGCTCACCTGCACCCCGTCCAGCTCGATCTCGATCACCAGCTCCGGCCGGACCATCACCGCCCAGTCCGTCCGCTCCGTGGCGATCGCCATCAGCTCACGCGTCTGCCACGCCAGCAACTCGTCGGTCAGCCCCTTGAACGTCTTCCCGACCATGATCGGCGGCCCGCCGTCGGGATCGCGCGCGCCCAGGTGCAGGTTCGACAGCAACCCCTTCCGCCGACCGCTGCCCCACTCCACCCCGAGCACCACCAGGTCGAGCGTGTGCACCGGCTTCACCTTCTGCCACGCCCGCCCCCGCCGCCCGGCCGCGTACGCCGACCCCAGCGACTTCACCATCACGCCCTCGTGCCCGGCCGCCAACGCCTCCTCCAGCACCCGTGCCGCCGCCTCCTCCGACGCGGGCTCCACCACCCCCGGGATGACGTGCGCCCCGGCCACCCGCCGCACCGCGTCCAGCCGCACCCGCAACGGCTCGTCCAGCAGGTCCACCCCGTCCAGGTGCAGGCAGTCGAAGAAGAACGGGCTCAACAGCAGCTCCCGCACGTCCTGCGCCCCGAACCGGCTCATCGTCTCCTGGAACGGCCTCGGCTTGCCGTCGTCGGCCAGCGCCAGCGTCTCCCCGTCGAGCACCACGGACGTGCACGGCAACCCGCGCACCAACGCCACCAGCTCCGGCACCGTCCCGGTGATCTCGCGCAACGTCCGGGTGAACACCCGCACCTCGTCCCCGGCCCGGTGCACCTGGATCCGCGCGCCGTCCAGCTTGTGCTCCACCACGCACGACCCCAGCTCGACCAACGCCGCCGCCAGCGACTCTGCCGGCGACGCGAGCATCGGCCGCACCGGCCGGCCCACCTCCAACCGGAACGCCGCCAGCGCCTCCTCGCCGCGCAGCGCCGCCTCCGCCGTCCCCGGCAGCGACCCCGACAGCATGAACGCCCGCCGCACCACCTCGCCGGGAACGTCGGCCGCCCGCGCGATCGCGTCCAGCATCACCCCTTCGAGTGCACCTTGACGCAGTTCACCCGTCAGGAGCCGCCGCAGGAAGTCCTGCTCCGCCGCCGTGGCCCGGCCGAACAGCGACGCCAGCAACGCCGCCCGCCGCGCCGCCGACCCCTTCCCGCCGACGGACGCGAACTCCCCCAGCGCGGCGTCCACATCGGACACCGTGAGCGACGGCGACGCCGCGGGCGGCACGTCCAGGTCCACCACGGTGCGCCACCCCGCGCCGATGCGGCCCTGGCTGGGCACGCCGACCAGGAACGACACCACCGCGGGCGTGCTCATCCGGCGCACCAGCCCGGCCAGGGCGTCGACCTTGGCCAGGCGGGAGCGCGTCGCCGCCACCGCGGCGGACGTCTCGACGACCTCGGAGAACAACACGGGGACCATGGTGCACCCGACCACCGACAAAAACCGGTCAGACGGCCGCGCGCAGCTCCCGCACGGCCTCCCGCAGCCGGTCCGGCGTCAACGCCGCGTACCCGATCACCAGCCCGGGGAACAGCGGCCCGCGGGCGTACCGGGCCAACGCCGGCACGTTCACCCCGCGCCGCGCCAGCCGCTCCTCCAGCGCCACGTCGTCCGTCCCGGCGGGCAGCCGCACGACCACGTGCAACCCCGCCGCGACCCCGATCGGCTCCCACTCCGGCAGCACGAGCCGCAGCTCGTCCAGCAGCGCGTCCCGCCGCGCCCGGTACAGCTGCCGCGTGCGGCGCAGGTGGCGGTCGTACCCGCCGGCGCCCAGCAGCCGCGCGAACGCCGCCTGGTGCAACGTCCCCGTGCCCAGGTCGTCCAACCGCTTGCGCTCCACGACGGCGTCCCGCAGCCGGGGCGGCGGCACGAGCCACCCCAGCCGCAACGCGGGCGCGAGCACCTTGCTCGCGCTCCCCTGGTACACCACCCGCGTCGGGTCGAGCGCCTGCATCGCGCCCATCGCCGGCCGGTCGTAACGGTGCTCCGCGTCGTAGTCGTCCTCCACCACCACGCCGTCGCACGCACGCGCCCACTCCAGCAGCGCGCGCCGACGTTCCGGGTGCAGCACGACACCCAACGGGAACTGGTGCGCCGCCGTGACGACGACCGCCCGGCAGTCCGTTGTGGACAGCACGTCGACGCGCAACCCGCGGGAGTCGACGGGCACCGGTCGGACCGCCAGACCGTGTGACGCCAACATCTCCGCGCCGCCGAAGTGGCTCGGCTCCTCCACCGCCACGCTGCGGTGCCCGGCCGCGCGCAACACCCGGCCCAGCAGCGAGATGCCCTCCGCCGCGCCGTTGGTGACGACCACATCGGACGGTCGCGCGGCCACCGCCCGCACCCGGCCGAGGTAGTCCGCCAGCTCCCGGCGCAACGGCCCGAACCCGGCGGGGTCGGGGTAGCCGAGGTCGTCGGTCGACAGGTCGGTCATCGCCGACCTCTGCGCCCGCAGCCACTCGTCGCGCGGGAAGGCGCTCAGCGCGGGCAGGCCCGGCTTGAGGTCGTACCGGAACCGCGGCGCGGGCCCGGGGTCGTCGGCGGCCCCGCCCGGCCACGCGGGGGCGGCCGCGACGGTGGTGCCCGAGCCGCGCCGGGCGGTCAGGTAGCCCTCGCCGACGAGCTGGGCGTACGCGGACGTGACGGTGCCGCGGGCGACGCCGAGCTGGGCGGCGAGGTCGCGGCTGGACGGCAGGCGCGTGCCCGGCGCGAGCCGACCGTCCCGCACGGCGCGGCGCAGCCCGGACTCCACCGCGCGCGGGCCGTGCGCGGCGGGGAGGAGGAGTTCGCGGAAAGTGGTCCAGTCGGCGGGCATCGATGTGGAGCTTACGCCTGGACCACCGATGGCGGAGGGTTGCCGACCATGGGACACGGGAGGGCCGCGATCGCGGCGGGTGCGATGTCGTCGGTGATCGTGGGCGCGTCCGTGCCGGTGACGGGGATGCTCCAGGCGTACCCGCTGCTCACGGGGCAGGCGATGCGGTACGCGCTGGGCGCGCTGGCGTTGCTGGCGTGGACGTGGCTGCGGGGCGGGCGGCTGCCGCTGCCGGGGCGGCGGGACTGGCCGGCGCTGCTGGGGCTGGTCACGACCGGGATGCTCGGGTTCACCGCGTGCGTGCTGCACGCGCAGCGGTACGCCGAGCCGGGGTTCGTCGCGGCCGTGCTGGGGGCGAGCCCGCTGGTGCTGGCGCTGGTCGCGCCGCTGGTCGCGGGGCGGAGGCCGGCCGTGGCGGCGGTGGTGGGGGCGGTCGTCGTGGTGGCCGGGGTGGTGGTGCTGTCGGGCGGTGGGTCGTGGCACGGGCCCGGGTTGGCGCTGGCGTTGCTGACGGTGGCGGGCGAGGCGTCGTTCACGCTGTTCGCGGTGGGTGTGGTGCGGCGGCTGGGCGGGGTGGCGGTGGCGACGTGGTGCTGCCTGATCGCGGCCGTGGCCGGTGCGGCGCTCGGCACGGTGGTCGGCGGGTGGCGGGTGCCGACGGTGCGGGAGGGCGTGGCGCTGGCCGTGCTGGGGGTCGTGCTGACGGCGGTGGCGTTCGGGCTGTGGTACTTCGCGGTGGCGCGGCTGGGCGCGGACCGGGCCGGGGTGCTGATCGGGCTGATGCCGGTGGCGGGGCTGGCGGCGTCGGTGGCGTTGGGCGCGCAGGCGTTGACCGGGGTGGCGGTGGTGGGCGCGGTCGCCGTGGCGGCGGGGTGCGTGATCGGGCTGCGGGGGCGGGCGGCCGACGCAGACCACCCGCCCCGGCCCCGGTCACGACCGCGGCTCGCGCGTTCCGAACGTTGAACTCGCGCGTTCCGAACGTAGGACTCACGCGACGCGAACGTAGGACTCACGTGTTCCGAACGTAGGACTCTCGCGTTCTGGACGTAGGACACGCGCGAGGTGAGGGGTCAGCGGTTGCCGTTGGCCATGCGGAGGACGTCCAGGGCCTGGTCCAGTTCGGCCTCGGAGAGCTTGGCCGGGACGTGGCCGCGCTCCAGGACCACCTCGCGGATGGTCTTGCGCTCCTTCAACGACTGCTTGGCGATCGAGGCCGCCTCCTCGTAGCCGAGGTAGCGGTTGAGGGGCGTCACGATCGACGGCGACGACTCGGCGTACTCGCGCATCCGCTCGATCTGCGGTTCCGCGCCGGTGAGCACCTTGTCTGCCAGCAGCCGGGCCACCGCGGCGAGCAGGCGGGCGGACTCCAGGACGTTGCGGGCGATCACCGGCAGCATCACGTTGAGCTGGAAGTTGCCCTGCGACCCGGCGAACGCCACCGCCGCGTCGTTGCCGATCACCTGCGCCACCACCATCATCGTGGCCTCGGGGATCACCGGGTTCACCTTGCCCGGCATGATCGACGAGCCGGGCTGGAGGTCGGGCAGCGCCAGCTCGCCGAGCCCGGCGCGCGGGCCGGACCCCAGCCACCGCAGGTCGTTCGCGATCTTGTAGAGGCCCACCGCGGTGGCCCGCAGCTGGCCGGAGACCTCGACCACGCCGTCCTGGGTGGCCTGGGCCTCGAAGTGGTCGCGGGCCTCGGTCACCGGCAGGCCCGTCACGGCGGCCAGCTCCGCGGACACCGCCGCGCCGAAGCCCGCCGGCGCGTTCAGCCCGCTGCCCACCGCCGTGCCGCCGATCGGCAGCTCCGCCAGGCGCGGCAGCGACGACGTCAGGCGCTCGACGCCGTACCGGACCTGGGTGGCCCACGCGCCGGCCTCCTGGCCGAGCGTGATCGGCACGGCGTCCATCAGGTGCGTGCGGCCCGACTTCACCAGGGACGTCCAGTCGGCCGCCCGGGCGTCCAGCACCGAGGCCAGGTGCTCCAGGGCCGGGACGACGTCGCGCGCGACCGCCTCCGTCGCCGCGAGCCGCAGCGTGGTCGGGAACGTGTCGTTGGACGACTGCGAGGCGTTGACGTGGTCGTTCGGGTGCACGTCGCGGCCCAGGGCGCGGGTGGCCAGGGTCGCGATGACCTCGTTGGCGTTCATGTTCGACGACGTGCCGGACCCGGTCTGGAACACGTCCACCGGGAAGTGCGCGTCGTGCTCGCCCGCGGCCACCGCGTCGGCGGCGGCGGCGATGGCCTCGGCGACTTCGGGTTCCAGTACCCCCAACCGGGCGTTCACCCGCGCCGCGGCGGCCTTGAGCAGGCCGAGCGCGCGGATCTGGGCGCGTTCCAGGCCACGCCCGGAGACGGGGAAGTTCTCCACCGCGCGCTGCGTCTGCGCACGCCACAGCGCGTCCGCCGGCACCCTGACCTCGCCCATGGTGTCGTGCTCGACGCGGTACTCCTGTTCAGCCATGCCACCGAGTCTGGACCGGCCACCCGGACCGGGCACAAGAGGAGCGGGACAGAGTGGCGTGGAACACCTATGGTCGAGTCATGGAGCTTGAGGTCGACCTGCTGATCGTCGGTGCGGGCCCCACGGGGCTGTTCGCGGCGTACTACGCGGGGTTCCGGGACCTGTCGGTCGCGCTGGTCGACGCGCTGCCCGAGGCGGGCGGCCAGATCACCGCGATGTACCCGGAGAAGATGATCTTCGACGTGGCCGGGTTCCCGGCGGTGCGCGGGCGCGAGCTGGTGGACGCGCTCGTGCGGCAGGCGGACCAGTGGCGCCCGACCTACCTGCTCGGCCGCCAGGCCCGCACGCTGTCCGATGTGGACGGACGGCTGGAGGTGGGGCTGGCCGACGGCGGCGTGGTCCGCGCCGGCGCGGTGCTGATCACGGCGGGCATCGGCGAGTTCCGGCCCCGCCCGCTGCCCGCGGGCGACGGCTGGCTGGGCCGCGGCGTGGTGCACTTCGTGCCGCAGCTGAACGTGCACACCGGGCAGGACGTGGTGGTCGTCGGCGGCGGCGACTCGGCGTTCGACTGGGCCCTCGCGCTGCACCCGATCGCGTCCAGCGTCACGCTGGTGCACCGCCGGGCGACGTTCCGGGCCCACCCGCCGACCGTGCGGCAGGTCCGCGACCTGGGCGTGGAGATCATCACCGACGCCGAGGTGCTGGAGCTGCGCGGCGACCCCGACCTGGCCGAGGTGGAGCTGGGCCTGAAGGGCGGCGACCGCAAGGTGCTGCCCGCGCAGGCCGTGGTCGCGGCGCTCGGGTTCACCGCCGACCTGGGGCCGATCGAGTCGTGGGGCCTGGAGCTGGACCACCGGGCGGTGCTGGTGGACACCACCATGCGCACCGCCCGGGACCGCGTCTACGCGGCGGGCGACGTCGCCCAGTACCCCGGCAAGGTGAAGCTCATCGCCACCGGGTTCGGCGAGGCCGCCACCGCGGTCAACAACATCGCCGTGCTACTCGACCCCGGGGCGCACCTGTTCCCGGGCCACTCGAGCAACGCGGGTTAGGGCACCACCTGCACCTGCTCGCCCGGGAACAGGTTGTCGTAGAACACGAGCGACTCCTGCGGGCCCAGGCGCACGCAGCCGTGCGACTGCGTGTTGGTGTCGCCCTGGTGGAACGCGACGCCGTCGGTGGTGAAGTACACCGCGTTCGGCATCGGCCCGTTGTAGGGCACGCTCCAGTCGTCCTTCACCTTGCGCAGCACCGGGAAGGTGCCGACCGGGGTCTCGTGGCCGGGCATCCCGTGGGACACGCGGACGGGGCCGTAGCTGGCGTTCCCGTTGTAGATCAACCACGCCTGGTTGGTGGACAACTGCACGCACGCGCCGTTCTGCACGGAGCACGGCGTGCCGGTCGAAGCGGAGGCGGTGGCGGGGGTCGCGAGGCCGAAGGTCAGGGCCGTCGCGGCGATCGCCGTCGTGCCGAGCATCTTCCTCATCGCTATCACTCCTCGACCCTCGGTTACCCCTTCCGAGTCGTTTGAACACTCCGCGTCATGCCGCGACCTGAACCTGGTCACCCACCCGAAGGGTTTCGAAGTAGTGCGCCGCCGCTTCGCGTGACAGGTGGATGCAGCCGTGCGACTCCTCGGTGAGGCTGCCCTCGTGGAACGCGATGCCGTTGCCGACGAAGTAGGTGGAGAACGGCATGGGGCCGTTGTAGGGGATGCTCCAGTCGTCCCGAACCTGCCACAGCACCGAGAAGTAGCCGACGGGCGTCTCGTAGCCGGGCCGGCCGGAGGTGGTCGGCACCGGGCCGTAGCTCACCCTGCCGCCGCTGATCAGCCAGCTCTGGTTGGTGGACAGGCTGACGCACGCGCCGTCGGTGATGTCGCACGGCGTGCCGGCCACGGTCACCGGCGGGGGCGGCGGCGCGGGCTGTGGTGCGGGCGGCGGCGCGGGTTGCGGGTCCGGCGTCCGCGTGGTCTCCGGCGGCGCGGGAGCTTCGGGCGGTGCGGCCGGCGTGGAGGACGCCGGCGGCACGTCGGGGGACGGCGCGGGAGAGGGGGAAGACGAAGACGCCGGCCCCGACGTCGGCGCGGCGGCCGGGCCGGACGCGTCCGGCGTCCCGCAGGCCGTGGCCAGCAAGGCGATGACGACCAGTGCTGCTCTGCGCATCCGCGCACCCCCAGGAGATCGTGCGGTGTCCTGATCCTGGAGACGCCACCCGGAACGCCCCGGTTGTCGGCGGGTCGATAACGAAACGGGAAGGGCCGTCCCACCCGGAGGGGGACGGCCCTTCGAACACCGCGGCGGGCGTTACACCGCGCCCGCGTACTGGCTGATCCACGAGCGGAACGCCGGCACGTCCATGTAGATCGACGGGGCGGTGGCGCAGGTGGAGCTGTTGTTGCCCGCGCGGCTGGTGGCGCCGATGAGCTGCCACACGCCGTTCACGGACTTGACCTGCGGGCCGCCCGAGTCGCCGTAGCAGGCGCCCGAGTTGCCGTTCGGGTTGTTCGTGCAGATCTCCACCGAGCCGTAGATGCCCAGGCAGCTGCTGTCGGCCACGATCGACGTGTTCAGCTCCTGCAGGATCGTCGGCGCGCCGCAGGCGCCGCGCGGGGCGCAGGTCTGGCCCCAGCCGATGATGCGGGTGGCCGTGCCGACCGCCCCGGACGTCGACGCCACCGCGATCGGCGTCTGGCTCACCGAGGTGGACAGGCGCACCAGCGCGATGTCGTACGACGCGTGCGTGACCACCTGCGCGCCGGTCGCGACCGTGCCGCCGCTGGTGCGGTTGGTCGTGCCGATGCGGGCCCGGATGGACGACGCCGACCGGCCCTGCACGCAGTGCTTGGCCGTGACGACCCAGTTGGCCTTGATCAGCGAGCCGCCGCAGAAGTGGCTGCCGGTGGTGCTCTGCAGGGACACCATCCACGAGTAGGTCTGCGTGGCGTTGCCGCCGCCCACGATGAACGGGGTGACGCCGCCGTCGGTCGCCGGGGCCGCCGCCGCCCCGGCCGCCGAGGCGAGTGCCGCGCCGACCGCCACCGCGAAGGCGGTGAACAGGGTACGAACCTTCATCGCTTCCTCTCCGTCCCCGGCGCAGGGTGCTCGGGGACGGAACGGAAACTAGGGATGAACTCGACCTGATCACCACAGCCGATCGGCCGGTATGTGGCGGTGACCGAGAGTTCACAGTTGACGGCGCGGCGTGTCGATCGGCGTCACGGCAGCGGCGGCAGCGCGTCCTCGGCGGCGGGGATGTCGAAGTCGACCGACGAGTACTCGCGCAGCTTGGTCAGCCGGTGGAACCCGTCGATCATCCGCACGGTGCCCGACTTCGACCGCATCACGATCGACTGGGTGGTGCAGCCGCCCGCCCGGTAGTGCACGCCGCGCACCAGGTCCCCGTCGGTGACGCCGGTCGCGCAGAAGAACACGTTGTCGCCGCGCACCAGGTCGTCGGTCAGCAGCACCCGGTCCAGGTCGTGGCCCGCGTCCAGCGCCTTCCGCCGCTCCTCGTCGTCCTTGGGCCACAACCGGCCCTGGATCGCGCCGCCCATGCACTTCAACGCCGCCGCCGCGATGATGCCCTCCGGCGTGCCGCCGATGCCGACCAGCAGGTCGATGCCGGTGTTCGGCCGGGCCGCGGAGATCGCGCCCGCCACGTCGCCGTCGGAGATGAAGTGGATCCGCGCGCCCGCCGACCGCACCTCGCGCACCAGCGACTCGTGCCGCGGCCGGTCCAGGATGCACACCGTCACGTCGGAGACGTCGCTGTGCTTGGCCTTCGCGATCCGGCGGATGTTCTCCGCGATCGGCGCGGTGATGTCGATGACGTCCGCCGCCTCCGGCCCGGTCGCGAGCTTCTCCATGTAGAACACGGCCGACGGGTCGAACATCGCGCCGCGCTCCGCCACCGCGAGCACCGCCAACGCGTTCGGCATGCCCTTGGCCATCAACGTGGTGCCGTCGATCGGGTCGACCGCCACGTCGCACTCCGGCCCGTTGCCGTCGCCGACCTCCTCGCCGTTGAACAGCATGGGCGCCTCGTCCTTCTCGCCCTCGCCGATCACCACCACGCCGCGCATGGACACCGTGCCGATCAGCTTGCGCATGGCGTCCACCGCCGCGCCGTCGCCGCCGTTCTTGTCGCCGCGGCCCACCCAGCGACCGGCGGCCATCGCGGCCGCCTCGGTCACCCGGACGAGTTCCAGCGCGAGGTTCCGGTCGGGTGCCTCTCGCCGACGCTCGGACGGGCTGCTGCCTGTGACCATGGGGGTTCCTCCTGCGGTGCGACTACCGGCCGGTAGGCCAATCCTCGCACGTCGTCACCCCTCGGCCACGTCCTCCTCGGTCACACTGAGTGCTTGATCGATCCGCTCCCGGGCGCCCGCGAGCTGCCGCTCGCAGGTCTTCGCGAGGGCCTCGCCGCGCTCCCACAGCGCCAGCGACTCCTCCAGCGACAACCCGCCCGCCTCCAGCCTGCGGACCACCTCCACCAACTCGTCCCTGGCCTGCTCGTAGCCAAGCTCGCTCACGTGGACAACTTCCCCAATCGGTTCTGGACGTGCACCACGACGGTCGCCACCGCCTGGTCGTAGCCGATGAACGCCTCGGCGAACTCCGCGCCGTCGCCCTCCCGCACCGCGTCGTCGATGCGGTGCTCGGCGTCGGCGACCCGCCGGCGGTGCACCGAGCCGTGCCCGAGCCACCACCGCATCCCGGCGTAGTCGGACGTCGCCGCGGACAGGTCGTGCAGCCGGTTGATCAACGCCTGCCGGCCGGACGTGCAGCCGGCCACCAGCGACAGCCAGCAGTCGGCGGCGGCCCGGTCGGCCGACTCGGCGCGACCGCGCACGGCGACCGCGCCCTCGTCGTCGGCCGCGCCCGCGGCCGCCACCGTCAAGGGCAGGAACGTGGGCTCACGTGCCGGATTCGGCACCACCGCCTCCTTCTTGGGCTTCGTCGCCGGGTCCGCCGGACGTCACGACCGCGTGCACGGCGCCGTCGGCCACGCGCACCCTCAGCCGGGCGCCCTCGGGAGCCTGGGAGGTCGACCGCAGCACCCCGTCGACCCCGTCCGGGGTGACGAGCTGGACCACCGCGTACCCCCGCGCCAGCGTGGCGGCAGGCCCGAGGGTCGTCAAGCGCGCCGTCGTCGCGGTCAGCGCCGCGGTCTCCGAGTCGAGCCGGTTGCGCACCGCGCGCCGCGCCCGCTCCCGCAACCGGTCCACGTCCTCCGCGCGCCGGTCCAGCGGGCCGTACGGGTCGGACAGCGCGGGCCGCGTCCGCAGCGCCGCGAGCAGCTTCCGCTCCCGGTCCACCCAGCCGTGCAGGGCGCGCCGGCTGCGGTCGCGCAGCTGCCGGATCCGCTCGGCCTCCTCCGCCACGTCCGGCACCACCCGCTTGCCCGCGTCCGTGGGCGTGGAGCAGCGCACGTCCGCGACGT
Source organism: Actinosynnema sp. NPDC059335 (assembly GCF_042752395.1). Lineage (NCBI taxonomy): Bacteria > Bacillati > Actinomycetota > Actinomycetes > Pseudonocardiales > Pseudonocardiaceae > Actinosynnema > Actinosynnema sp. NPDC059335. The sequence continues at coordinate 34,416 of NZ_JBHYXZ010000084.1, forward strand.
GGTCCACCAGCGGCGTGTCCGGCTCGTGCCCGATCGCCGACAGCACCGGCGTGCGGCACTGCGACACCGCCCGGCACAGCGCCTCGTCGGAGAACGGCAGCAAATCCTCCACGCTGCCGCCGCCGCGCGCCAGCACGATCACGTCCACTTCGGAGTCGCGGTCCAGGGTCGCCAGGGCGGTGAGGATCTGCGGCACCGCCAACGCCCCCTGCACCGCCACGTTGATCACCCGGAACCGCGCGCCCGGCCAGCGCGCGTGCGCGTTCGTCAGCACGTCCCGCTCCGCCGCCGACGCCCGACCCGTGATCAGGCCGATCTTGTTCGGCAGGAACGGCGGCCTGCGCTTGCGCCGCGGGTCGAACAGGCCCTCGGCGTTCAGCAGCTTGCGCAGCCGTTCGATCCGGGCCAGCAGCTCCCCGATGCCCACCTGGCGGATCTCGTCCACGCGCAGGCTCAGCGTGCCCCGGTTGGGGAAGAAGTTGGGTTTGCCGTGCACCACCACCCGGCTGCCCTCGGACAGCTGCAGCTCCCGCACCATGCCCACCGGCGCGGTCAGCTGCATCGACATGTCCACCGAGGGGTCGCGCAGGGTGAGGAACGCGGTCGCGGTGCCCGGACGGGCGCTCAACTGGGTGACCTGGCCCTCCACCCACACGTCACCGAGGCGGTTGATCCAGTCGAAGATCTTGCGCGCGACCGTCCGCACCGGCCACGGGTTCTCGGGGCTGGACCTCTCCGGGCCGGGCGGCTGGGACCTCTCGACGTTCGGGCTCCCGGCGTTCACTGGCTCTTCAGGTTCGCGATGCGGCGGGTGAGCATGCCGGTGAACTCTGGTCGGGCCGCGTGCGTGCGCTCGTGCGCCAGCAGCTCCTCCAGGTCCTCCTCGCTCAACGTCCGCAAACGCGCCCTGAGCTGCGCCAACGTCAGCTCGTCGTAGTTCGGCAGCACCGCGGGCGGCTCGGCCGCGATCGCCTGCTCCTCCTCCGCCCACGGGTCGTCGCCCCGCGGCTCGGCGGTCGCCTCCGGCTCGTCCTCGTCGAACGTCGCCCACTCGGGTTCCTGCTCCACCGGCCGCAGCACGGACAGCACGTCGTCACCCTTGATTGCGAGTTCCGTCACCCGCTGCTGGACCCGCATGGACAGCTGCAGGGCCTCACTGACCACGGTGACCGGCAGACCCGCGAGCTGCCGGGGGAGCTTCCGGGCCTGCTCGACGGCGGTGACCGCCAGCCCCGCGGCGAGGCGTACGGTCAGGGGCAGTGGCTTCATGCCCTACAGCCTGCCGCAGTCGGCCGTCGGATGCCTACATCCGGCACGCCGTACCCTGGTGGCCATGGACAAGCGAGTGCTCCTGGCCAAGCCGCGTGGCTACTGCGCCGGCGTGGACCGTGCCGTCGTGACCGTGGAGAAGGCGCTGGAGCAGTACGGCGCGCCGGTCTACGTGCGCAAGGAGATCGTCCACAACAAGCACGTCGTGGAGACGCTGTCCCGGCGCGGCGCGATCTTCGTGGACGAGACCGACCAGGTGCCCGAGGGCGCGCTGGTGGTGTTCTCGGCGCACGGCGTGTCGCCGGCCGTGCACGCGGAGGCCGCGGAGCGCGGGTTGCGCACGATCGACGCCACGTGCCCGTTGGTGACCAAGGTCCACAACGAGGCCAAGCGGTTCGCGCGCGAGGACTACGACATCCTGCTGATCGGCCACGAAGGACACGAGGAGGTCGAGGGCACGTACGGCGAGGCGCCCTCGCACATCCAGCTCGTGGACACCGCCGAGGACGTCGACAAGGTCGTGGTGCGGGATCCGTCCAAGGTGGTCTGGCTGTCCCAGACCACCCTGTCGGTCGACGAGACGATGGTCCGCGTGCGGCAGCTGCAGGAGCGGTTCCCGGACCTCCAGGAGCCGCCGTCGGACGACATCTGCTACGCCACGTCCAACCGGCAGACCGCCGTGAAGACCATGGCCCCGGAGTGCGACCTCGTGCTGGTGGTCGGGTCGAAGAACTCGTCCAACTCGGTGCGGCTGGTCGAGGTGGCGCTGCAGGCGGGCGCGCGGGCGGCGTACCTGATCGACTACGCGCGCGAGGTCGACCTGGCGTGGCTGGAGGGCGTGACGACGGTCGGCGTGACGTCGGGCGCGTCCGTGCCGGACATCCTGGTGATGGAGCTGCTGGAGTTCCTGGCGACGCACGGGTACGGCGAGGTCGAGGAGATCACCACGGCGAACGAGAAGATCGCGTTCGCGCTGCCCCGGGAGTTGCGCAAGGACATGGTCCGGTAGGGCGTCGGTCCGGGGTCCGGTCGGGATTCGGTCGGATGTTGGCGTCGTTCGGCGCTTAAAAAGCTTTTAAAAGCGTCCTCGCCGGACGGGCAGATCAGCAGGATGGACAACCCCGCCTGGATCTTTCGTTGGGTTGTGGGTCCGGTGTCCGTGTCATCCCGCCGACC
>NZ_JBHYXZ010000085.1:0-4846 GCF_042752395.1 Actinosynnema sp. NPDC059335
CCGCGCCGGCGCGCGCCCCCCCCCCCCCCCCCCCCCACCGACCGTGCACACGGCATGCGGACCTCGGTGTCGTCCGATCGTCCGTCCGGAGGCGGGGGTGTGGATCGGCCTGGCTGGTAGGGTCGCGCGCGTGGACCTGGACGCCATGGCCGCCCGGCTCGGGGTGCCCGTCGAGGACGTCGAGCGCGTGCACCGGCTCGCGGGCGACCTGCCCTCGGCTCCGCTGCCCGCCAAGTCCGACGCGTCCGCGCTCCTCGCCCGCCTGGCGGTGCGGCCCGACGACGCCGCCGAGATCATCGCCGGCTGGCCCGATCCCGGATCTCCCTGGTGGACCCCGGAGTTGCGGTGGCTGCTGGACCGCTCCACCGCCCTGGTCCGCGCCGATCTCGGAGGGTACGGCTGGCTGGTGCCCGGTCCGGAGTTGCCGCGTGACCGGGGTCCCGCTTGGCGGCACCTGTACGTGTACGCCTACCTGGCGTTGGTCGAAGTCGTCGTGGGGTATCACCGCGACCACGGCATCCCCGAGTCCGTGTCGTACGCGACCCTGGCGGACCTGGGGCGCAACCTCGCGGTCGACCGGAGGATGCGCGGCGAGGGCTGGCCGGTCATGCAGAGCTGGCTGACCCTGCACGCGCGCGGCGGCGTCTACGAGCTGGGCCGGTTGCAGTTCCAGCGCGGCGACACCACGCTCGACCTGCACGTCCCCGAGTCCGGACCGCTGACCCCGCAGGCGGTCGAGGCATCGCTGGACCAGGCCCGCGCGTTCTTCCCGCGCCACTTCCCCGACGAGCGTCACACGGCGTTCTCCTGCGGCTCGTGGCTGCTCGACCCGCAACTGCTGGACTACCTGCCCGAGGACTCCAACATCGTCCGGTTCCAGCGGAGGTTCGAGCTGGAACCCTACGAGCAGCCCGAGGGGATCGACGCCGACGTCGAGGTGCTGCGGTTCGTGTTCCGCACCTTGACCACACCGCTGGACCAACTGCCGCGCCGCACCGCGCTCCAACGCGCGGCCGTGGACCACCTCGAGGCCGGCCGCCACTGGCAGTGGCGCCGCGGCCGGTTCCCGATCTGACCGGAGCCACTTCGCCCGGTCCGCAGTCCTGCCCGCAGTCCTGCCCGCGGGTCGGGCCGGTCGAGCCGTGAGCATCCCGAAAACCCGTTGACCGCGGTCGGCCGGCTGCACATCATGGCCGACATGCGGCAGTGACCAGTGACGACCAAGAGGCCGACGGCGGGTTCGAGCACCTCCCCGCCGCCCTCCGCCGTGCCATGCGAAACCCGCACCGCGTGATCGGTGCCGGCCGCACACCACCGGTCCCGAGGCAGTGCACCGCACCGCGCCTCCCGCACGAGCACTGGAGTCCACGAAACCCATGAGCGAACTCCGCCGTACCGCCCCGCCCGCCGAACGCCCCGAGCGCGTGTTCCTCTGGCTGGCCGACGACCTCGTCCCGCGCACCGCACCGGGCGTGCCCACCCGCGAACGCATCCACGTCCCGCTGCTCCAACGCGATCGGCGGCGGCTGTTCGAGGGTGACGAGCACGTCCACGGCCCGTCCTCGCCCCGCCGCCGCCACGCCGCCCGACAAGGCCACGTCCGGGCCCGGCGGGAGCGGCACCTGGGAACCGGGGCCCGGCACGCCGCGCTGCGCGCCCGATCGCGGGGTCGAGGCCGCGGTCAGCTGTGAACCGCGGGTCCGATGGTCGGCCGGTCCCTCTTGCGGGGCCGGGGCTGTCGTTTCCTTCCTGCGCTTCGCGAAGGGGTGACCACCGTCCCGGCGGCTGCGGCGGGGCACCGGGATGCTCAACGTCTCCAGGCACAACCGGGAGCGGGGCCCCGGCGCGCGAGGCGGGGCGTCGTCCCCGCGCGCCGGGGGAACTCACAGGCCGTTGGTGAACAGCAGGCGGTTGACCGTGCCGCCCGTGTCGCCGCCGGCGATCACGTTCGGCGTGGCGCCGGCGTTCAGCCAGTTGTGCACGGTGGCCGACGACTGGTCGCCGAACCGCTGCTTGTACAGCGCGGCCACGCCCGTCACGTGCGGCGTCGCCATGGAGGTGCCGCTCATCGTGCCCGAGCCGCCGGTGCGCACGGTCGAGACGATCAGGTTGCCCGGCGCGTAGAGGTCCACGCACGCGCCCGTGCTGGAGCTCGCCGACCGGACATCGGCGCTCGTGGACGACGCCACCACGCTGGCCGTCTCCACCTTGCGCGGCAGGCGGTCGCACGAGTTGCCGCCGGTGTTGCCCGCCGAGGTGGCCAGGAAGACGCCCGCGGCGATCATGTTGCGGATCGCGGTCTCCAGGCTCGCCGAGGCGGTGAAGTTCCACGACGTGTTCGCCACGGCCGGCTTGGTGTGGTTGGCGGTGACCCAGTTGATCGCGTTGAGCGCCGACGTGGTCGTGGCGCTGCCCGAGCAGTTCATCATCTTCACGCCGTGCAGCCGCACGCCCTTGGCGACGCCGTAGGTGGCCGAGCCGACCGTGCCGGCGACGTGCGTGCCGTGCCCGTGGCAGTCGGTGTTGTCGGCGTCGATGCCGTTGTAGTCGAACGTGGCCCGGCCGCCGAAGTCCGCGTGGCCCGGCGTGATACCGGTGTCGATGACGTAGGCGTGCACGCCCGCGCCGGTGTAGTTGTAGGTGTAGCTCTTGGACAGCGGCAGGGCCGTCTGGTCGATGCGGTCGATGCCCCACGACGGCGGGTTGGCCTGGGTCGCGTCGAGCGCGTCGGTGACCAGCACGTCCTGCTCGATCGTCACGACCGCCGGGTCGCGGCTGAGCTTGCGCAGCTGCGCCGGGGTGAGCTTGGCGGCGAACCCGTGCAGCGCCGCGTCCCAGACCCGGGTCGGCGTGACGCCCGCCGTGGCGGCCACGCTCGCGCCGCTGCGGGCCGTGGCGCCGAGCAGGACGATGTAGGAGTCCTTGATGGGGTGGACGGTCGCGGACGCCGTCGCGGTGACGATCTCCGCCTGGTGCGGCGGTTCGGCCGAGGCGGCGGTGGTGGCGAGGCCGGCGACGGTGGTCGCGGCGGCCAGGACGAAGAACGTTCGGGGGAAGGGACGCACGGTCGGCTCCTCCTGGAGAACCGGGACGAGTGCGCCCCGACGCAGGGTTGACGGGGTCGACCTCTCACTCGCCCGAGTCCAGACATGCAGCCTGACCAGCGCTTATGTTCCCGGTCAACGGGGTTCGGTCGAACGGCCGCCCGCTCCTTCACGCTCGGTGGAGATAACCGACAACTGGTAATGGCCGGTTCGCTCCGGCGGGCGCTTGTCCACCGCTGTCCGGGCCGGCGGCGGCCGGGGACGCCGATCCCCGGTCCGGACGACGAGCGGTGCCGGGCTGGGATGCGTGCCGTGCTCGGCCACCGCGACGAGCACGCACCGGTGAGGACGGAACCGGTCACAACCGGCCGTCGGCCGTGAGCGGGTGGCGGGTCAGGCCGGGGAGCCGTAGTGCCGGGACGCGCGCTCCTCCCCCGGCGTCGGCCTGCGGGCTACGGTCGTCGCGCGCTGGGCGACGTGCGGACGGAGGGGGAGGCGGATGGCCGCCGGTGGCTTGTCGTCGGGACGGTTGGCGCGGGTGCGGGAGGTGTTGGAGCGCCAGGTCGAGTCCGGTTTCGTGCCCGGTGCGGTGGCCGTGCTCGCCCGTCGCGGCGAGGTGCGCGTCGTGGCGACGGGCACGCTCGCCTTCGAGGGCGCGGGGTCGGGGACGCCGATGGCGGCCGACACGATCTGCCGCCTGGCGTCGATGACCAAGCCGCTCGTCGCCGCGTGCGCGATGACGCTGGTCGACGACGGCACCCTGCGCCTGGACGACCCGGTCGACGACCTCCTCCCGGAACTGGCGGACATGACCGTGCTCGCCGATCCCGCCGGGCCGCTGGACCGGACCGTGCCGGCGGAACGGCCGATCACGCTGCGGGACCTGCTGACGTACACCTTCGGCACCGGCGTGATCCCCACCGGGCCCGGGAAGATCCCGATCGCGGACGCGTTGGGCGCGCTCGACTACTCGTCGCCGGACGAGTGGATGCGCCGGTTGGGCGCGCTGCCGCTGGCCCACCAGCCGGGTGAGCGCTGGATGTACGACACCGCCTCCAACGTGACCGGCGTGCTCATCGCCCGGGCCACCGGCATGTCCTTCGGGGAAGCGTTGCGCGAGCGCATCTGCGACCCGCTCGGGATGAAGGACACCGCCTTCAGCGTGGCCGGCGGGGACTCCGACCGGTTCGCGACGGCGTACCGCCGCGACCACGCCGACACCGGCGAGCCGGTGGTCGAGGACGGCCGCGACGGGCGGTGGAGCCGGCCGCCGCCGTTCGAATCGGGTGGCGGCGGGCTCGTCTCGACCGCCCAAGACTTCTCCGCCTTCGCCTCGGCCCTGCTGGCCGGCGGTTCCCACGGCGGCGAACGGGTGCTGTCCGGGCCGTCGGTGGCGCTGATGACCGGCGACCGGCTGACCGCGGCGCAGAAGGCCGTTTCCGGGTTCTGGCCGGGGTTCTTCAACGAGATGGGCTGGGGTTTCGGGGTGTCGGTGCTGACCCGGCCCAGTCGGCTCGGCCCCTCGGCCGGCAGCTACGGGTGGTCCGGCTACTACGGCACCGCCTGGTACAACGACCCGGCCCGCGACCTGACCGCGCTCTTCTTCATGCAGCGCGGGCACGCGGGCGACCAGAGGCTGCCGATGTGGCACGACCTCTGGAGCGGCCCCGGCCAGGAGGGGGGGCCCGGGACGCCCGCGCCCGCCGCGGCGGCGCCCGCGGGGGGCCCCGGGCCCGCGCCCCACGCCTCCGGCGCGGCCTCGGTGACGGCGTCGGTGGCGGGGGTGTCGCCCGTCGCCACGC
>NZ_JBHYXZ010000085.1:4856-7894 GCF_042752395.1 Actinosynnema sp. NPDC059335
ACACCCTGATATCTCTCTCGGGGGGGGGTCGGTGCTGCTCTGTTTGGTGTTGTTGTGTTACCCTCCGGCGTGCCCCTGCTCTTCCGCCGGGCGCACGACTGACCGCACGCCGCCGGCCCGGCTTCCCGTCGGGCGCGCCGACGCGGGGACACGCCCGTGAAACCCGCCATTCCCCCGAGCACAAGGGGAAGCGCCTTACCGGCCGGCGCATATCGTCGGCATATCGAAAACCGCATACGTGCCGGCAACACCGCGCCGTCTTGACTGGTGGCATGTTCGACAGCGAAACGGCACGGGAATCGGCCCGCCGCGCCCGGTCGCCGGTGCCCCCGTCAGCCGGTCCCACCACGGGGATCACGGTGTACGGCTGCGAACCGGACGAAGCCGTCCTGTTCCGGGCGATGGCGCCGCGCCACGGCGTCGTGCCGACCATCACCGGGGACCCGGTGTCGGAGGACAACGCCGGATTGGCGTCGGGGCACCGCTGCGTCAGCGTGGGCCACAAAACCCCGATCACGAACGGCACGCTCCGCGCGCTGAGCCGGGTGGGCGTGTCGTACATCTCCACCAGGAGCGTCGGGTACAACCACATCGACGTGGAGTACGCGAGGAGCGTCGGCATCTCCGTGGAGAACGTCGCCTATTCGCCCGACAGCGTGGCCGACTACACGGTGATGCTGATGTTGATGGCCATCCGGAACGCGAAGGCCACCATCAGGCGCACGGACGCCCACGACTACCGGTTGCACGAAGTGCGCGGGAAAGAGCTGCGCGACCTGACCGTCGGGGTGGTCGGCACCGGCCGGATCGGTTCCGCGGTCATCGACCGGCTGTGGGGGTTCGGCTGCCGGAAGCTCGCCCATGACATCCGCCCCAGGTCCTCCGCCGATTACGTCCCCCTCGACGAGTTGTTGCAGCAGAGCGACATCGTCACGCTCCACACACCGCTCGACGCGACCACGCGCCACCTGCTGGACCGTCGCCGCATCGGGCAGATGAAGCCCGGCGCGTTCGTCGTCAACACCGGCCGGGGCGGGCTCATCGACACCGACGCCCTCATCCGGGCGTTGGCGGACGGCCGGTTGGGCGGTGCGGCGCTCGACGTCCTCGAAGGCGAGGAAGGGATCTTCTACGCCGACCGCCGGGACCGGCCCTTGCCCAGCGCGCAGCTGGCGCGGTTGCAGGAGATGCCGAACGTGCTCATCAGCCCGCACACCGCCTACTACACCGACCACGCCCTGAGCGACGTGGTCGAGAACTCCCTCGTCAACTGTCGCGACTTCGACCGCAGGAAGCAGCACTGGATATGAAGATCGGCATTGTGTTCGGCGGACGCTCCGAGGAGCACCCCGTCTCCGTCAAGTCCGCGCGGGAGGTGGCGAAGCACCTCGACACCGGGAAGTACGAGCCGTACTACGTCGGGATCACGCGCAACGGCGCCTGGCGGCTCTGCGACGGGCCGGACGGGGAGTGGGAGGACGGGGGCCGCCCGGTCGTGCTGTCGCCGGACCGCGACGCGCGCGGGCTGCTCGTGCTGGACGACGGGCGGTACCGGACGATCGACCTGGACGTCGTGCTGCCCGTCCTGCACGGCAAGCAGGGCGAGGACGGCGCGGTGCAGGGCCTGCTGGAGCTGTCCGGCATCCCCTACGCCGGCTGCGACGTCCAGAGTTCCGCCCTGTGCATGGACAAGTCGCTCACCTACCTGGTCGCGCGCAGTGCCGGGGTCGCCACGCCGGAGTTCCGCACCCTCACGGCGGGCGAGCACGTCGACCCCGACCGGCTGACCTACCCCGTCTTCGTGAAGCCCGCCCGCTCCGGATCGTCGTTCGGGGTCGGCAAGGTGACCCGCGCCGAGGACCTGGCGACCGCGGTGGACGCCGCGCGGCGGTACGACTCGAAGGTGCTGATCGAGGAGGCGGTCGTCGGCAGCGAGATCGGCTGCGCCATCCTCGGGAACGACGGCGAGCTGGTCGCCGGCGAGGTGGACCGGATCGCGCTGTCCCACGGCTTCTTCCGGATCCACCAGGAGAGCGAGCCGGAGAACGGGTCCGAGAACTCGGTCGCGATCGTCCCCGCCGACATCCCGGCCGAGTCGCGCGCGCTCGTCCGCGAGACCGCGAAGACCGTGTACCGCGCTCTGGGCTGCCGGGGGCTGGCGCGCGTGGACATGTTCCTGACGGAGGACGGCACGGTGGTCCTCAACGAGGTCAACACCCTGCCCGGCCTCACCTCGTACAGCCGCTACCCGAGGATGATGGCCGCCGCCGGGTTGTCGCTCGGCGACGTGATCGACCGGGTCGTGTCCCTGGCCGTGCCCGGGGCGGTGCGATGAACGGCGATTTCGCCTTCCTGGACGAGGTGGTGCCCGGCATCCGCTGGGACGCCAAGTACGCCACCTGGGACAACTTCACCGGCAAGCCGGTGGACGGCTACGAGGTGAACCGGATCGTCGGCACGAGGGCGTTGTGCGAGGCGTTGGGCAACGCGCAGGAGAAGGCCGCGACGCTCGGCTTCGGGCTGCTCGTCTGGGACGGCTACCGCCCGCAGCGCGCCGTGGACTGCTTCCTGCGCTGGTCGCGGCAGCCGGAGGACGGCCGGACCAAACCGCGGCACTACCCGAACATCGACCGCGCCGAGATGGTCGGGAAGGGGTACGTGGCCGCCAGATCCGGTCACAGCCGGGGCGGCACGGTGGACTTGACGCTCTACCACCTGGGCACCGGTGAACTCGCGCCCATGGGCGGCGACCACGACCTGATGGACCCGGTCTCGCACCACGGCGCACCGGGGATCGGCCCCGTCGAGGCGGAGAACCGCCGGCGCCTGCGGTCGATCATGGAGTCGTGCGGCTTCCGGGCGTACGAGTACGAGTGGTGGCACTACACCTTGACCGACGAACCGCACCCGGACCGCTATTTCGACTTCCCCATCGGTCCGTGACGTGGGTTGGGGGGGGGGGGGGGGGTGGGTGGGGTGGAGAACCGACGGGGGGTGGGGGTGGGGGTTGTTGTGGTGGTGGGGGGGGGGGGGCTGGG
>NZ_JBHYXZ010000085.1:7904-11968 GCF_042752395.1 Actinosynnema sp. NPDC059335
GCAAGATTTCTTCTCCCCCCCCGGGGGGGCTGGGGGGGGGGGGGGGTGGGGGGCGGCGCGGGGCGCCCCCCCCGCCGGACCGGTCGTCGTGGGAGGAGGTCACTGGCCGGTGCGCGGTGGCGCGACGGGCAGCCGCACCGCGATGCGCAGCCCTCCCTCGGCCCGGGGCGTGAGTGTGAGGGTCCCGTCGTGGGCCTGGACGATGCTCTTGACGATGGCCAGGCCGAGGCCGACGCCGGCGTGGTCGCTGCGCACGCGTCGGGTGCCGCGCTGGAACGGCTCGGTGAAGGTCGGGATCAGCTCCGGCGTCAGGCGTGCCCCGGTGTTCTCGACCTTGAGCACCGCGTTCCGGGAGTCGGCGCCGGTCCGGACCCACACGGTGCCCCGGTCGGGCAGGTTGTGGACGATCGCGTTGTGCACGAGGTTCGTCGTCATCTGCAGCAGCAACGCGTGCGAGCCGGTGGTGGGTGCCGCGTCGCCGGACGTCTCGATGGTGAGGCCGCGTTGCTCCGCGAGCGGGAGGAGCGTTTCGGCGGCTTCCTCCGCCACGAGCGACAGGTCGACCGGCTCCCGGCTGAAGGTCCGCCGGTTGGCGCGGCTGAGCAGGAGCAGCGCCTCGGTGAGGTCGATCGCCCGGGTGTTGACGAAGTGCAGGCGTTCCACGAGTTCGCCCGCGTCGCGGTCCGGGTCGTTGCGGGCCACGTCGAGGAGGGTCTGGGTGATCGCCAGCGGGGTGCGCAGTTCGTGGGACGCGTTCGCGGCGAAGCGCTGCTGCTCGGCGTCGTGCGCCTCCAGCCGCGCGAGCATGGTGTCGAAGGCGTCGGCGAGTTCGCGGAACTCGTCCGCGCGGCCCTCCAGCCGGATCCGGTGCGACAGCGACCCCTCGGCGGCCAGGCGGGTCGCCTGGGTGATGCGGGTCAGGGGCGCGAGCATGCTGCCCGCCAGGAGCCAGCCGCCCACGAGGCCGAACACCAGCAGGAACAGCATCGCCAGGCCCGCCTTCGGGACGAACGCCTCCTCCAGCGCGGTGCGGTCGGGCACCGCCGGGCCGGGGCGCAGCGTCCCCGGCAGGTCGCGCTCGGGGTGGATGACCTCGGGCACGTACCGCAGCAGGAACACCCACACGACCGCGAGCAGCAAGACGCCCGCGAGCATGAGGAACCCGGCATAGCTGAGGGTCAGCTTGAGGCGGACGCTCAACCCCGGTTCCCTATCCACGGTCCCGTCCCGCGGGTCCGGCGTCGGGCGCGGCGTCAGCTCCGGTGCCGGGCGCGGCGGCGGGCGAAGTGTCGGGCGCGGTGCCGGACGAAGTGCCGGGCGTGATGTCGGGCGCGGTGGCGATGCGGTAGCCGACGCCGGGCACGGTGGCGATGACCCAGGGCTCGCCGAGGCGTTTGCGCAGTGCCGAGACCGTGATGCGCACGGCGTTGGTGAACGGGTCGGCGTTCTCGTCCCACGCCCGCTCCAGCAGCTCCTCGGCGCTGACGACGCCTCCCTCGGCGGCGACGAGGACTTCCAGCACGGCGAACTGCTTCCGGGTCAGCGCGACGTACCGGCCGTCCCGGTAGACCTCCCGGCGGAACGGGTCCAGCCGCAGGCCCGCCAGCTCGCGCACGGGCGGCCTGTTGTGCGCACGCCGGCGGTCGAGCGCCCTGAGCCGGAGCACCAGCTCCGGCAACTCGAACGGCTTGGTGAGGTAGTCGTCGGCGCCGAGTTCGAAGCCGGACGTCTTGTCGTCCAGCCGGTCGGCGGCCGTGAGCATCAGGATCGGCATGCCGCTGCCGGAGGCCACGATGGTCTCGGCGACCTCGTCGCCGGACGGCCCGGGAATGTCGCGGTCGAGCACGGCGATGTCGTAGGAATTCACGCCCAACAACTCCAGTGCGGTGTCCCCGTCACCGGCGATGTCGGCGGCGATCGCCGCCAGGCGGAGCCCGTCCCGGATCGCCTCCGCCAGATAGGGCTCGTCCTCGACGATCAACACACGCATGCCCCGATGCTACGGGCGGTCGCATATCGCCGGCATATCGAAAAACCGGAACGCCCCGGCAACACCGCGTTGCGTTCATTGGCGGCATGCGCTACAGCGAACCAGCAGGTACGGCGGTCCGCCGCACCCCATTCCCGGCGTCCTCGACCGCCCGGCGCGCACACGGCGCCGTGCCCCGCCCGGTGACGGTCTTCGACGACGGGAGCCCGGCCGTGGTGAACCTCGACCCCGATCTCCTCACCGCCCTGCGCCGGGCCGCGACCGACGCCGCGCGGGACGGCGTCGAGTTCTTCGTGAATGGCGGTTGGCGTTCCCCGGAATACCAGGGAGAGCTATTCCGCGAGGCGATTTCAACGCACGGGTCGGCAGCGGAAGCCGCCCGGTGGGTGGCCACCCCCGACACCTCCGCGCACGTGTCGGGGCGGGCCGTCGACATCGGGCCGCCCGCCGCGCGGAGGTGGCTGTCCGAGCACGGCGCGCGCTACGGCCTGTGCCAGGTCTACCGCAACGAACCCTGGCACTTCGAGCTGCGGCCGGAAGCGGTCGCCGGCGGCTGCCCGCCGATGTACCCCGACCCGACGCACGACCCGAGGATGCGGCGGTGAAGGGCCTGATCACCGCTCGCGCCGGGCGGTGACTGGAAGTTGTCGGGGAGTCACGGTACGTTGGGAGCGCTCCCAGAAAGCGCCTTCCACCCTGCCTCGAGGAGCCGAACCATGTCGCGACGACGTTGTCGCCCGGTCACCCTGCTGGCCGGCCTGCTCGTTCTGGCCCTGTCCGCCCTGCTGTTGCCCTCGGTGTCGACGGCCGGCAACGCCGCCGTCGGCGCACCCCGCGCCCGCGCGGTGCCGGTCGCCGAGTTGACCGTCGTGTCCGAACAGGTGGCGTTCGGCCTGCGCCGCCCGGTCGCGATCACCGGCCTGCCGGACGGCCGGATGCTGATCGTGGAGAAGGAGGGCACCGTCCGCTCCTACCGGCCCGACACCGGGCTCGCGGCGGAGCCCGTGCTCGACCTCACCGCCCGCGTCGACTCCTCCGACAACGAACGCGGCCTGCTCGGCATCACGCCCGCGCCGAACTTCTCCCGGACCGGGATCCTGTACGTGGCCTACACGAGCCTGCCGGCCGGCGAGCTGACCCTGGCACGGGTGCCCATCGGCGCGCCCGAACGGCTCCAGGTGCTGCTCACCCAGCCCCACGCCGAGTACGGCAACCACAACGGCGGCCAGGTCGCGTTCGGCCGCGACGGCTACCTCTACTGGTCCCTCGGCGACGGCGGCCACACCAACGACCCGTTCAAGGCCGGCCAGAACCTCGGCACGCTGCTCGGCAAGATCGTCCGGATCGACGTCAACCGCGCCTGCGGGACGAAGCCCTACTGCGTGCCCGCCGGCAACCCGTTCGTCCGCGTGCCGGGCGCGCGGCCGGAGATCTGGCTCTACGGGCTGCGCAACCCGTGGCGGTTCTCCGTCGACCCGGTCGACGGCTCGCTGTGGATCGGCGACGTCGGCCAGGGCCTGGTCGAGGAGATCAACCACATCCGCCCGTCGCAGGGCGGCGCGAACCTCGGCTGGTCCTGCAAGGAGGGCACCCCGGTGTTCGACCCGCAGCAGTGCCGGCCCGGCGGGCGGTACACCGACCCGGTCTTCGAGTACGACCACTACAACGACAACTGCTCGGTGACCGGCGGCGTGGTGTACCGGGGTTCGCGGACGCCCGAGGCGTGGGGCACCTACATCGCGAGCGACTACTGCTCGACCCGCGTGTTCGCCGTGCGGCCCCGGCTGGACGGCACCTACGAGAACGCGGTGATCGGCTACTTCCCCACCCAGCCGACCGCGATCGGCGCCGACGCCCAGGGCGAGCTGTACGTGCTGAGCGACCTGCCCGGCTACCTGAGCCGCGTGCGGTTCGAGCGCGTGCAGCCGACCTCCGGCGCGACGAACCGCTGATCCCGCGAGACCCCCGGGGGGGGGGGCCCCCCCCCCCCCCGCCCCCCCCCCCGGGGGGGGGGCCCGCCGGGGCCCCCCCGCGCCGCCCCCCCCGCCCCCCCGCGCCGCGCCCCCCCCCCCCA
>NZ_JBHYXZ010000085.1:11978-20012 GCF_042752395.1 Actinosynnema sp. NPDC059335
AACAACCAACTTCGCGGGGGTCGTTTTTTTTTTTTAACCCCGCGGGGGGCCCCCCCCCCCCCCCGCCGCCGCCCCCCGGACCGATGTGCCGGTCCCGGCGGGGAACGCCCGAGGCGTCCACGGCGAGCCCGCGACGGCGCGATGCCGACCACGATCGGCATCCGTCGAGCGCCCGAGGTGCCGCAGTGATCGTCAGCGATCCGGCCGTTCGGGACCGAGGGCTGGAAGCACCCGTTCCGGGGGTGCCTTTCAGCGGATCGTGTGTCCGTGGATCCCGGGCTCCGTTGCCACACTCGGTGCACGACCGTCGGCACGGAGGGGTTGATCAACGATGCGGGCATTCGGTCGCGGCGCCGGCCTCGCGCTGGTGGCCGCGGTGGTGTTGCTGGTCGGTTCGACGACACCCGTGGTCGCGGCGGCGTCCGCGAAGGACGGGCCGATCACCGCCGTCTACGTCGAGGTGAACAACAACCGCCAACTGCGCGAGGTCGGCAAGTACCGGCTCGCCAAGGACGGCGCGAACGTGTTCGACATCGCCATCATCTTCGCCGCCAACATCGACTACGACCCGGTCCGGAAGGCCGCGAAGCTGACCTTCAACGAGAACGTGCGGTGGGTGCTCGACAACGCCGACACGCAGATCCGCCCGCTCCAGCGCAAGGGCATCAAGGTGCTGCTGTCGGTGATCGGCAACCACCAGGGTGTCGGCGTGTCGAACTTCCAGACCCGCGAGGCGGCCGCCGCGTTCGCCGCGCAGCTCGCCGACGCGGTGCGCGAGCACCGGCTCGACGGCATCGACTTCGACGACGAGTGGGCCGAGTACCACAAGGGCAAGCCGGTCAACGACTTCTCGTTCCCCTACCTGGTGTCGGCGTTGCGCGGCCACCTCGAGGACGAGCTGATCACCTTGTTCTTCTACGGCCCGGCGAGCAAGAGGCTGAAGTACGGCGACATCGACCTGGCCAAGGTGTTCGACTACTCGTGGAACTCCGACTACGGCAGCTGGGACGTGCCGAAGATCGACCTGCCCAGGGCACGCCTCTCCCCGGCCGCGGTGGACTTCACCGCAACGCCCGCCGACACCGCCGCCCGGCTCGCCCGGCGGACCGTGGAGGAGGGGTACGGCGCGTACCTGACCTACAACCTCCCCGGAACCGACTCGCACGAGTACGCGTCCGGCTTCACGCGCGAGCTGTACGGCAGTGACGCGGTCTACGTCGGCGACCACATCCCCTGCCGGCCCTGCGCCGCGTCGGCCGGGCGCTGACCTCCTCGGCGACCACCGGCGGCGCGGTCCGGGCCGGCGGTGGTCAGGCGTCCGGGTGGTCCGGGCAGCTCGGGATCAGGAGCGCCGGGTGGCGACCACGGTCAGCTCGTGGCGGTTGTGGTGCAACTGGCGGGCGAAGGTGACGTCGTAGCGCTTGCGCAGCAGCCTGCGGCAGCGTTCCACCACCTCCACCGGGCGGTGCGTGCCCGTCTTCAGGGTGAGGATCGCGACCGCGCCGGGGCGCAGGCGCGCGGCGGCCTCCAGCATCACCTCGCAGCTCAGCTCCGGGTCCATCCGCATGTCGTTGACGACCACGTCGAACGCCCGGTCCGTGCGGCGGAAGAACTCGCCCGCCGTCGTGCGCTCGTGGTGCACCCGGCGGTCGGCCGCCACCTGCGGCGCGAGGTCGCCCGGGTCGACCGCCCACACCTCGAACCCCTTGGTCCGCAGGATCCGCGTCCAGCCGCCGGGGGACGCGCCGAGGTCCACCGCGCGGCCGCCGGTCGGCAGGTCCGACGGGAAAACCTGGAACAGCTCCTCGAGCTTGAACTCCGCGCGGGAGACCTGCGCCGGGTCCCGCGCCAACCGGACCCGGCCGCCCGGCCAGTCGGTGAGGCTGTCCGCGGCGGTGTTGACGCCGAGCCGGACGCCCTCGGCCGTGATGCAGCAGGACAGCACGACCGGTTCGCCCGCCCGGCCGACCCGGACGCCGTCCTCGGCCATCGCCTCCGCCACGGCGGCGAACAGCTCACCCGACGTGTACCCCATCCGCGGCGACCCGCTGGCCCACACCTGCACCGCGAGCCCCGCGCCGCCGAGCCCGTGCCGCGACACGACCTCGCGCGCCACCCGGGCGATCGCCGCCGGGTCCGCCCGCTCGGGGCCCGTGACGTGGGCGACCTGGTCGGTCAGGTGCTTGACGAACACGATCTCGGCCCGGCGGCACACCTCGGCGACCTCGGCGGCGGCGAGGCCGACGGCCAGTCCCTCGTCGGGGCCGACCCGCTTGACGTCGAGCTGCCGGCCGAAAGCGTTCTTCAATTCCAGGGAGGCGTCGCGGTAACTGTCCTCCGCGGTGGCGAAGAGAACGCCGTCGGGTGAAGTCATGTGAGGGCCATTCGTGGGAGGGAACCGTTCGGCGGGCACGAATCTCGACGGCGGGGAATTTTACCACTCCGCGCGGGCCGGCCGGATTACCGCCCGTGCGTCGGCGATGTGCTCTGCGGATCGGAAGTGCGCGGCAATCCGCATCCGACGTGCGAGTCGATTGGCGCGAACGTATTTCGACCGAGCCGGGGAAAGGGGCGATCCGCTGCCGGTGGACAGTGGCAACTGTCGGGGCCGCGGCGGGTGCGGTGGTGGTGATGTGGACGCGCCGTGGCATTCGCGCCACGGCTCCGCTCAAGACTGACTACGGTGGCCACGCGTGCCGGCACGCCGGACGGGACGGCCGTCGCCCGGAGCCGGCGTCGCACCCCACGTCCACGCGCGCCACGGCAGGAGGCACCGGTGCAGGGAACGTCGTCCGGAGGGTCGGGCACGGGAAACCGGCGGGTCGTCGTGATCGGTCTGGGTGGCACGATCGCGATGACCGCGGCGGACGGCGGCGGTGTGGTGCCCGCGCTGTCGGCGGACGAGTTGGTCGCCGCGGTGCCGGGGCTCGCCGCGACCGGTGTCGAGGTCGAGGTGGTGGACTTCCGGCGGGCGCCCGGCGCGTCGTTGACCTTCGCCGACCTCGCGGCGCTGGTGGCGGAGGTCCGGCAGCGGTGCGCGGCGGGGTTCGACGGGGTGGTGGTCACCCAGGGCACCGACACCATCGAGGAGACCTCCTACCACCTCGACCTGCGGCACACCGCGCCGCAGCCGGTCGTGGTCACCGGTGCGATGCGCAACCCCACCCTCGCGGGCGCGGACGGTCCCGCCAACCTGCTCGCCGCGGTCCAGACAGCCGCCCACCCGGACGCGCGCGACCTCGGCTGCCTGGTCGTGTTCGCCGACGAGATCCACGCCGCGCACCGCGTCCGCAAGACGCACACCATCAGCGGCGCGACGTTCGTGTCACCCAACGGAGGGCCGCTCGGCCAGGTGGTCGAGGGCACGCCCCGCATCCTCAACCGCCCCACCGGCCGCACCGTCCTGCCCCACTCGGACGACGAGCGCCGGGACGTGCGGGTCGGGCTCGTCACCGCGACGCTCGGCGACGACGGGGCGCACCTGGCGGACCTGGCCGTGGACGGCCTGGTCGTGGCGGCGTTCGGCGTCGGCCACGTCCCCGACACGTGGGTCGCGCCGCTGGCCCGCCTCGCCGCCCGCATCCCCGTGGTGTTGGCCTCCCGCACCGGCGCCGGCCCGGTGCTCGCCGGCACCTACGCGTTCCCCGGCTCCGAGCGCGACCTGCTGTCCCGGGGGCTGATCGGCGCCGGCTTCCTCGACCCGCTCAAAGCCCGCATCCTGCTGCACGGCCTGCTCGCCGCCGGGGCCGACGCGGACACCGTCGCGTCCGCGTTCGGTCGGCGGTGAGCACCGGCCGGGATCAGCCGGAGAACATGTCGTCGCGCCATTCGGCGCGGTCCTCCCCGCCGGCCGCGGCGTCGGTCTCGCGGGCGCGCAGCTCGACCCGGCGGATCTTGCCGGAGATGGTCTTCGGCAGCTCGAAGAACTCCAACCGGCGCACGCGCTGGTAGGGCGCGAGGTGCTCGCGGGCGTAGCGGAGGATCGACCCGGCGGTCTCCGCGGTCGGCTCGTGGCCCGGCGCGAGGGCGACGTACGCCTTGGGCACGGCGAGCCGGACGGGGTCCGGGGCCGGCACGACGGCCGCCTCCAGCACCGCCGGGTGCTCGACCAGCACGGACTCCAGCTCGAACGGGCTGATCTTGTAGTCGCTGGCCTTGAAGACGTCGTCGGTGCGGCCGATGAACGTGACGTAGCCGTCCTGGTCGACGCTCGCGACGTCACCGGTGTGGTAGAAGCCGCCGGCCTTCGCCTCGGCGTCGCGCTCGGGATCGCCCTGGTAGCCGGTCATCAGCGGCAGCGGGCGGGCCGAGAGGTCCAGGCAGATCTCGCCCTCGCCGGGACCGGTGACGACCTCGCCGGTGACGGGGTCGACGAGCGCCACCGGCACGCCGGGCAGCGGCCGGCCCATGGACCCCGGTTTGACCGCCGAGCCGGGCGTGTTGCCGATCTGGGCCGTCGTCTCGGTCTGGCCGTAGCCGTCCCGCAGGGTGAGCCCCCACGCCTGCCGCACCCGGTCGATCACCTCGGGGTTCAGCGGCTCGCCCGCCGCGATGACCTCGCGCAGCGAGCCGGGGCCGCCCGACAGGTCGGCGTTGATGAGCATCCGCCACACCGTCGGCGGTGCGCAGAACGTGGTGACGCCGTGCTCGCGGATCCGCTCCAGCAGCGGGCCGGGCTCGAACCGGCGGTAGTTGACGACGAAGATCGTCGCCTCGGCGATCCAGGGGGCGAAGAAGCACGACCACGCGTGCTTGGCCCAGCCGGGCGAGGAGATGTTGAGGTGCACGTCGCCCGGCCGCAGCCCGAGCCAGTAGAGGGTCGACAGGTGCCCCACCGGGTACGAGACCTGGGTGTGCCGCACCAGCTTGGGGCGCGACGTGGTGCCGGAGGTGAAGTACAGCAGCAGCGGGTCGTCGGGCGCGGTGCCGGGGTGGGCCGCGGGCGCGACGTCCAGCGCCGCGGCCTCGGTGGTGTCGGCCCAGCCCTCGGCGCGTCCCACGCAGAACCGGCCGTACTCCCCCGGCACCCGGTCGAACCTGCCGACGTCCGCCGCGGCGCACAGGACGTGCCGCGCGCCGCCCCGGTCGATCCGGTCGACCAGGTCGGCCGGGCCCACCATCGTGGTGGTGGGCGTGATGACCGCGCCGAGCTTCATGATCGCCAGCATCGACTCCCACAGCTCGACCTGGTTGCCGAGCATCAGGACCACGGGGTCGCCCCGGCGGACGCCGCGGTCCGCGAGCCACGCGGCCAGGCGGTCGGAGGCGACGGCCAGCTCGTCGAACGTGCGCGTCGTGACCGTGCCGTCCTCCTCGGCGATGACCAGCGCCGGCCGGTCGTTGCCGCGGGCGATCGCGTCGAACCAGTCGACGGCCCAGCTGAAGCGCTCGCCGAGGTCCGGCCAGCGGAACTCGCGGACGGCACGGGCGTGGTCGTCCCTGAGCGCCAGCAGCGCGTCACGCGCTGCGCGGTACGCCTCGGTCGCGGTCATCGTCGTACTCCTTCGTGGCGCGCCCGGTCCCGGACGGCACGACTCTGCGTGAGCACGCTCGCCACCGACTACCCGCGGACGGGGGTAGCGCGCCCTTGACCTCGTCGTGCCTGCTGACCGAGTCTCGACCCGGGGACCACCACCGACCACCGGAGAGGGCATGGACGACGACGTCGCGGTGCACGACCTCATCGAGCGGCTGCTGCCGGAGCGCCTGCGGCGGCTGCGGCGGGTCGGTGGCGTGCCCGTCGTCTTCGGCGGGGCCACCAGGCCGGTGGGCGGCACGTCGTCGCTGGTCATCAGCCGGCTCACCGGGACGCTCGGCACGTCGTTGCACGGCTTGGTGGTGCGGTCCGGGCTCGGCCTCGGCGGAGCGGTGCTGCGGCACGGGGCGGCGCGGCGGGTGGACGACTACGCGTCCACGGCCGGCATCACGCACGACTACGACCGCGTGGTGGTGGCGGAGGAACGGCTGACGTCGGTGTTCGCCGTGCCGGTGGTCGTCGGCGGCTCGGTGCGCGGGGTGCTCTACGGGGCGGTGCGCGACCCGCACCCCATCGGCGACCGGGTGCTGACCGCGGCGACGACGATCGCCTCCCGGCTGCAACGCGACGTCGAGGACCTCCTGCGGCCCGCCCCGCCCGTCGTGGCCGACCCGCGGGCCAGGGCGTTGGACGACCTGGCGGCGGTCGTCGCGGCGACGGAGGACCCGGGGCTCCGGGCCAGGCTGGCCCGCATCCACCGCGACCTCGGCGGCGTGCCCGCCCAGCCGGTCCCCGGCGGGCCCCGGCTGTCGCCGCGCGAGCTGGACGTGCTGCGGCTCGTGGCCCGCGGCGACGGCAACCTGGAGATCGCCGGCGAGCTGGGGCTGCGGCCCGAGACGGTCAAGGCGTACCTGCGCAGCGGCATGCGCAAGCTCGACGTGCACAACCGCACCGCGGCCGTGCACGTCGCCTGCCGGTGGGGCCTGCTCGCCCCGCCGACCGCCGGCTGAGGCGTCACGGACGGGCGACGACACCCGCCCGCGTGCCCGGTCGTCGTGCTCCGATTGGTCTAGTGTGGGGCGCGTGCTGCAGATCACCGGCCTCACGTGGGCGGTCACCATCGCGCTCATCGTGCTGCTGCTGGCGGTGGACCTGGCCCTCGCCGCGGCACGGCCGCACCGGGTCGGGTTCCGGGAGGCGGGCCTCTGGTCGGTCTTCTACATCCTCGTCGCCGTCGGTTTCGGCGTCTGGCTCTGGTCGGCCCACGGCGGCGGTTTCGGGACCGAGTACTTCGCCGGGTACATCGTCGAGAAGAGCCTGTCGGTCGACAACCTCTTCGTCTTCGTGATCATCATGACCACGTTCGCGGTGCCCGAGGAGCACCAGCACAAGGTGCTCACCTTCGGCATCGTGCTGGCGCTGTTCATGCGGGCGGTGTTCATCGCGGTCGGGGCCACGCTGCTGGCGTTGTTCTCGTTCATGTTCCTGCTGTTCGGCGTGCTGCTGATCTTCACCGCCGTGCAGCTCTTCCGGCACCGCGACGAGGACCCGGACATCGAGAACAACGTGGTGGTCCGGACCGCGCGCCGGATCCTGCCGCTCACCGACGACTACGTCGGCGGCCGGATCCTCACCCGGGTGGACGGCCGGCGCGTGGCCACGCCCCTGTTCGTCGTGCTGGTGGCCATCGGCGGCGTGGACCTGCTGTTCGCGCTGGACTCGATCCCGGCGGTGTTCGGCGTGACCGAGGAGCCCTACATCGTCTTCACCGCGAACGCGTTCGCGCTGCTCGGCCTGCGGGCGTTGTTCTTCCTGGTCAAGGGTTTGCTCGACCGGCTGGTGTACCTGTCGGCCGGGCTCGCGCTGATCCTCGCGTTCATCGGGGTGAAGCTGATCCTGCACTGGGCCCACGTCGACGTGGACGACCGCGTGCCCGAGATCCCGACCCCGCTGAGCCTCGGCGTGATCGTGGTCGTGCTGCTGGTGGTGACCGTGGCGAGCCTGGTCAAGACCCGCCGCGACCCGTCGGCCAAGGCGCACGCGGGCTCCCTGCGCGCCCGCTCGGACGAGGCCCGCGACCGCGAGCGGTGAGGTCGGGTAACGGCAGCGCGCGGACCGCGATGCACCGGACATGCCGATGACCGATCTGACGACGGTGGCGCTGCCGCCCTGGGCGGTACCGTCCCGTCCCCGCGAGGTGGGCGTCGGCGACCACGCCATCCGGATCCGGGAGCGGTGGTGGCGATCGGCGATCGGCGATCGCGGGCTGCCCGGCCGGCCGCCGGTCGGCCCGACGCTCACCCGGGCCGAGGTGTGGGCGCCGGCCGACGACGTGTTCACGTCGCTGTGGCGGGTCCTGGCGTGGGGGTCGGGCAGCCGGTTGCGGCAGAACGCGCGCAGGTTGGACAGCATCGCCGCCGACGTGCCGCGCGCCGAACGCCTCCTCACCGAGGCGGGGGGGGGGGGGGGGCCCGGCCCCCCCCCCGCCCCCCCCGGGGGGGGGGCCCCCCGGCGCCCCCCCCCCCGGGGGGGGGGGCCCGCGGTGTTAACGCAGTTAA
>NZ_JBHYXZ010000085.1:20022-36447 GCF_042752395.1 Actinosynnema sp. NPDC059335
GCGCGGGGGGCGCCCCCGCCCCCCCCCCCCCACCCCGCCGGCGCGTACGCGGTGCTGTGGCCCGACGGGCGCAGCGCGATCGGGTGGCTGGGCCCGTCGTTCTTCACGAAGTTCCTCTACTTCGCCGGTGGCGGCAGCCGGGAGCACCCGTGCCTGATCCTGGACCGGGTCGTGGCCACCGCCCTGCGCGACCACTGCGGCTGGGCCTCCCTCGACCCCGCCAGGTCCTGGCCGGCGCGGACCTACCAGCGCTATTGCGACCTGCTGGCCCGGTGGGCGCGGGAGCACCGCTGCGCGCCGGACGAGCTGGAACTCGCGCTGTTCGCCGGCCCACCGGCCGCCGGGTGAGGCAGGCAGCCGGTCAGCGCGAGGCCCGGCCGGCGCGAGTCCGACCGGATCTGACCAGCGAAGGTCCGGCCGGCGCGGGTCCGGCGGTGCGAGTCAGGCCGGCGCGCGTGCGGGGTCCGGTCAGGGCAGGGTCGGGTCGACGTGGATCTTCGGGCCCGGTCCGGCACCCTCGACGGGGTGCCCGGCCAGCACGTCGGCGACCCGGTCCAGGCCCACGGTCGCGGCGACGAGTGGGCGCGGGTCGACGGTTCCGGTGGCGTAGGCGGTGATCGTGTCGGCCAGGCCCGGTGAGGCGGACAGGACGCCGACGGCGGTGACGTCCTTCAGCGCCAACGCCCTGGTGTCGATCCGGCTCGGGTTGCCCGCCAGTCCGATGTAGACGACCCGGCCCGAAGGCTCCACCCGGTCGAGCGCCAGCGCCGGGAGGTGGGCGGCGTTCGAGGCGTCCACCACGGCGTCGAACGGCAGGTCCGGCAGGGTGTCCTCGGTCCACGTGCGGTCGAAGCCCAGCGCCCGGGCGAAGGCGGGCGACTCGTCGGCCCGGCCCATCAGGTGCACCTCGACGCCCTCGGCGCGCAGGAACATCGCGGTGAGCAGCCCGATCGTCCCCGGTCCCAGTACCAGCGCCCGGTCGCCGGGGCCGACGTCGGCGGCCCGGGCGGCGCGCAGCGCGTTGCCGCCCGGCTCGACCAGCGCGCCGAGCGCCGCGTCGACCCGGTCCGGCAGCACGTGCAACGACCACGCGGGCACGGCGATCCGCTCGGCCAGCGCGCCGGGCCGCCCGTCGCGGATGCCGACTTCCTGCCGCCGCTCGCAGACGTGCTGCCGCCCGCGCCGGCACCGGCGGCACGTCCGGTCGCCCAGCATGGTGTCGCCCATGACCCGGCGGCCGAGCCAGGCCGGGTCCACGCCCTCGCCGACGGCGCGGACGGTGCCCGACCACTCGTGGCCCAGCCGCATCGGGTACGAGCTGTGCCCCTCGTGCAGGTAGGCCATCTCGCCGGTGAAGAACTCGACGTCCGTGCCGCACACGCCGACCCGCTCGACGTCCACGACCACCTCCCCCGCGACGGCGTCCGGCACGGGCACCTCGCGCACCTCCCCCTCCCGGGGCCCGGTGAGCACGAAGGCGCGCATGGTGGCGCGGCTCATCGCGGGGCGAGCACGTGCTGGCGCTGGCTGCCCAGCCCCCGGATGCCCAACTCCACCACGTCGCCGGGCCGCAGCCAGACCTGCGGGTCGAGGCCCATGCCGACGCCGGGCGGGGTGCCGGTGTTGATGAGGTCGCCCGGCTCCAGCACCATGAACTGGCTCAGGTGGTGCACGATGAAGTACGGGTCGAAGACCATCGTGGCGGTGCTGCCGGTCTGCCGGCGCTCCCCGTTGACGTCGAGCCACAGGTCCAGCGCGAGGACGTCCTCGATCTCGTCCGGCGTGACGAGCCACGGGCCGGCCGGGTTGAACGTCTCGGCGGACTTGCCCTTGGTCCACTGCCCGCCGCGCTCCAGCTGGAACGAGCGCTCGCTGACGTCGTTGACGACCAGGTAGCCGGCGATCGCGTCGCGCGCCTCCTCGACCGAGTCCAGGTAGGAGGTGCGCCGGCCGACCACGATCCCGAGTTCGACCTCCCAGTCGGTCTTGGTCGAGCCGCGCGGGATGCGGATGTCGTCGTCGGGGCCGACGAGCGTGTTCGGCGACTTGGTGAACAGGATCGGCTCGTCGGGCACGGCCTGGCCGGTCTCGGCGGCGTGGTCGCGGTAGTTCAGGCCGATGCACAGGATCTGGTGCGGGCGGGCGATGGGCGCGCCGACGCGCTCGCCCGCGAACCGGGACACCCGGCCCGCCTCGGCGCGGTCGGCGACGACGGGGCGGACGCGGTCGAGGCCGCCGCTGCCGAAGAACTCCTCGTCGAAGTCGCGGACGACGTCGGACAGGTCGACGTAGGTCTCGTCGTCCAGGCGGGCGACGGGCTTCTCGGCGCCGGGCGCGCCGATGCGCATGAGGTACAAGGGTTTTTCTCCGGGCTCGGTGGAACGGGCGATCAGGGGGCGACGGGGCGCGGTAACGACGGGCCGGGCAGCCGGGTCCGCGCGGCGGCGGTCACCGCGCCCCGCCCAGGTCGCCGAGCAGGTCGCGGATCCCGTCCACGGCGTCGACCAGGGCGCGCAACGGCGTGCGGTAGGCCAGCGCGCTGACGCTCAGCGCGCCGGAGGGCGTCGTGGGCGAGGTCGCGTACACGGGCAGCGCGATGCAGTTCACGCCCGGCTCGTTCTCCTGGTCGTCGGTGGCGTAGCCGCGCTCGCGCGCCTCGACCAGGTCGCGGTGCAGGGCGTCGACTGTGCCGCGGGTGTTCGGGGTCCGGCGTTCGAGGTCGGTCGGGCCGATCCACGCCGCGACGTCGTCCCGGGTCCGCAGGCGGTGGGCGAGCAGCAGTTTGCCGACGGCGGTCGCGTGCGCCGGGTTGCGCCCGCCGACGGTCGAGGTCAGCCGGACCGGGCCCGCGGGCGGGTCGACCTTCTCGCGGTAGACGACCTCGCGGCCGTCGAGGACCGCGTAGTGCGTCGTCTCCCCGAACCGGTGCGCCAGCGACTCCAGCACCGGGCGCACGCGCACGTGGTCCGGGCGCGCCTCGTGGTGCGCGAAGGCCATCCGGAGGAATTCGTCGCCGAGCAGGTAGCGCCCGCGCGCGTCCTGGTCGGCCAGGCCCGCGCGGCGCAGCGAGCCCAGCGCCCGGTGCACGGTCGGCTTGGGGCTGCCGATCACCCTCGTCAGCTCCTCCAGCCCGACGCCGCCGGGGTGGCGGGCCAGCTCCTTGAGGACGGCGAGCACGCGGTCGGACCCGACGAGCCTGCTCGCGTCGAGCCGAGCCACGTCCCCGGTCGCGGGTGCTGTCGCTTTCGCCGACGGGTGGTTATCGTTCATCGCGTTCCACAAGTTAGACCATCGTGTCGATAGGTGGAAGGCGGTCGCAGGTGACGTTACGGAGCGCCCAGTGGTACGCGGGGGACGGTCGCAACGCCTACATCCACCGCGCGTGGATGCGGCGCGGGGTGCCCGGTGACGCGTTCGACCGCCCGCAGATCGCCATCGCCAACACCGCCTCGGACCTGACGCCGTGCAACGCGCACCTGACGGAGGTGGCCGCGTCGGTGCGCGACGGCATCCACGAGGCCGGCGGCATCCCGCTGGAGCTGCCCGTGGTGTCGCTGGGCGAGACGCAGGTCCGCCCCACCGCGATGCTGTGGCGGAACATGGCCGCGATGGCCACCGAGGAGATGCTGCGGGCCAACCCGATCGACGGCGTGGTGCTGCTCGGCGGGTGCGACAAGACCATCCCGTCGCTGCTCATGGCCGCCGCCTCGGTGGACCTGCCCGCCGTGGTCGTGCCGGGCGGACCGATGCTGACCGGCACGTTCCGCGGCGTGCCGCTGGGGTGCGGCACCGACGTGTGGCGGCTGTCGGAGGAGGTGCGCGCGGGCTCGCTGTCGAACGAGCAGTTCATCCGGTCCGAGTCGGCGATGATCCGCAGCCGGGGCCACTGCAACACCATGGGCACCGCGTCCACCATGGCGCTGGTGGCCGAGGCCCTGGGCGTCGTCGTCCCCGGCGTCGCGGGCACGCCCGCCCCGGACAGCCGCCTGCTGGAGGCCGCGCACCGCACCGGCCGGCTCGCCGTGGAGCTGGTCACCGCCGACCGGCGACCCGGCACGTTCCTCACCAGGGCGTCGTTCCACAACGCCATCGTCGCCCTGGCCGCGATCGGCGGCTCGACGAACGCGGTGGTCCACCTGCTTGCCATCGCCGGACGCCTGGGCGTCGACCTGACCCTGGACGACTTCGACCGGATCGGCTCGGACGTGCCGGTGCTCGTGGACCTCCAGCCCGCCGGCCGGTTCCTCATGGAGGACTTCCACCGCGCGGGCGGTCTGCTCGCCGTGCTGCGCGAGGTGCGCGACCTGCTCGACCCCGACGCGCTCACCGTGACGGGCAGGCCGCTGGTCGAGTACCTGGACGACGCGCCGATCTGGGACCCGGAGGTCATCCGCACCCGCGCGACGCCGCTGGTGGAGCACGGGGGCATCGCGGTGCTGCGCGGAAACCTCGCGCCGCGCGGAGCCCTGGTGAAGCCCGCCGCCGCGTCGCCGCACCTGCTCAAGCACCGCGGCCGGGCCGTGGTGTTCGACTCCATCGAGGACTTCCACGCCCGGGTGGACGACCCGGACCTGGACGTGGACGCCGACTCGGTGCTGGTGCTGCGCGGCTGCGGGCCCAAGGGTTACCCCGGCATGCCGGAGGTGTCGAACATGCCGCTGCCGAAGAAGCTGCTGGAGCAGGGCGTGCGCGACATGGTCCGGGTCTGCGACGGCCGCATGTCCGGCACCGCCTACGGCACCGTCGTGCTGCACGTCGCGCCCGAGGCCGCCGCCGGGGGGCCGCTCGCGCTCGTCCGCACCGGCGACGTGATCACCCTGGACGTCGAGGCCCGGCGCATCGACGTCGAGCTGTCGGACGAGGAACTGGCCGCCCGCACGCCCGACGAGGCCACCGTCGCCGGGTTCGCCAACCCCCGTCGCGGTTGGGAACGCCTCTACGTCGACCACGTGCTCCAGGCGGACACCGGGGCGGATCTGGACTTCCTGCTCGGTTCCAGCGGGTCGCGGGTCAGCCGGGAATCGCACTGACCGGGACGACCGCGGACCGGCCGGGATCGCGCCGAGCGTGACGAGCCGACCGGGCCGGGATCGCGGCGAGCGGAACGAGCCGACCCGAGCGGGCCGCGATCGCGCCGAGCGGGACGAGCCGACCCGGCCGGGCAGGGACCGCGCCGAGCGTGACGAGCCGAGCGGTGCGCGGCGCAAGGCTTTCCGGTCGTGCGCGCCGGGGTTCGGGACCCGGCCGAGGGCACGCCGGCCGTCGGGACGCGAGGACTCCCGCGCCCAGCGGCCCGGCGTCGAAGGGACGACGCCGGGCCGTGGCCGCGCCGGTTCACGGACGTGCGCGTGAACCGACGACCCGCGGAGGAGGTCGTCACACGGTCGTGCGCGACCACTGCTGGTTGGCGCCGGTGTTGCAGGTGTACTGCTTGAGGATCGCGCCGTCCGCGGTCGACGCGGCGGGCACGTCCACGCACTTGCCGCTGTGCCGGGCCCGGAGCTGGAAGTAGGCGCCGTTGGCCACCATCTGGAACTGCTGGTTCGTGCCGCTGCCGCACGTGTACTGGATGAGTTCCGCGCCGTCGGCGGTGGACGCGCCGACCACGTCGAGGCACTTCCCGCTGTGGCGGCTGACGATGCGCCAGTAGCCGCTGCCGGCGTCCTCGAACTGCCACTGCTGCCAGGCGTTGCCGCCGTAGGTGTACTGGCCGATGCGCGCGCCGTTGTCGGTGTTCGGCTGCTGGACGTCCATCGACTTGCCGCTGTGGCGCACGTCGAGCCGGTAGTACGTGCCCACCGGCGGGTTCGTGGAGCCGTCGCCCCAGGCGTAGCGGACCCGGTCGGCCCCGGAGGCGTTGCGCAGGGTCAGGTCGAGGTTGGTGCCGCTGCCGCTCAACGCGTACAGCGAGTAGTGGTCGTAGCCGAGGTTGCCGGTCAGCTTGCCGCCGAGCGCGGGCCAGTACGTGCCGCCCATCCTGTTGTCCCGCATGACCTGCGCCACGGCGCGGAGGTAGCGCACGAAGTTGTCCGTGCTGTTGGCGTCGCCGTAGTTCAGGCCGGTGGACTGGGGCGCGCCGAACTCCGTCACGACCGCGCGAGACGCGCAGTTGCCCAAGCGCGTCTGCATGTGGCTGCGGAACGCGTCGTAGGTCATCGGGCTGTAGAAGAAGGCGTAGTAGTGGAACGACAGCAGCGTGGCGTTGAAGCGGCTGTCGTTGCAGATGTCGCGCAGGTCCTGGCTGAAGCCGGTGCCGCCGATGAGCACCCGGCCGGGCACGGCCGACGTGTGGTAGGCCAACCAGTTCGCCGCGACGGTCCGCCACTCCGCCGACGAGTAGCCGTGCGGCTCGTTCATCGGCTCGAAGTAGACGTTGGCGTTGGACCCGTAGGTGTTGGTCACGCTGGACCACATCGTGTTCCACGCGGCCAGGTTGGTGATCCGGCCGCCGGAGGCCGCGCCGTCCTCCCAGTACGCGAGGATGACCTTGAACCCGCGCTCGGTGGCGGCGTCGATGGCCCCTCGGTAGGAGTTCCACCAGGTCGTGTTGGCGACGGTGTGGGTGTTGATCGGCAACCGGACGGTGTTGACGCCCATGGTGGAGGCCATGTCGTCGTACAGGGCGTTGGCCTTCGCCCGCACGGTCGCGTAGCTGTCGGACTGGTTGAGGCCCTGCACGACGAGCGTGCCGGTGGTGAAGTTGTCGCCCAGCATGGCCCAGTTCATGCCGCGGAACTGGCTGGTGGCGGCGGTGGCCGTCGGCGTGAGGGCGACCAGGCTCGCCGTCACCGTCAGCGCGGTCGCCACCAGGGCGGTCAGCGAACGCCGGGTTCTCCTCGGCGCTCGTGCCGGGTGGCCGTCGGACGTCGTGGTCGGTGTCATCGGTTGTCCAATCAGGCGTGGTCCCGCCGGGTGCGGGGATTCGGGTGTCGTGGATCAGGTCCGGGTGCGGCTCCGCTGCCGGTTCGCGCCGGTGCCGCGGGTGTACTGCTGGATGTCGGCACCGTCGCCGGCGCCGGAGTTCACGACGTCGAGGCACTTGCCGCTGTTCTGGTTGACCACGCGGGAGTAGCCGCCGCCGGCGTCCTCGACCGGGCGTCGCCCTTGAACGTGGTGTGGACGTGCCCGGAGGCGGCTCGGGCGGGCGGGGCGACGACCACCGCGGCGCAGGCGGCCGTGGGCACCGCGAGGCCGAGTCGGGCCGACCGGTTGTCCGGGCTTCGGCGTTCGGGTCACGGGTGGTCTCCCGGTTCGGCGGGATCGGGCACGCGGTCGGCGGCTCGGGGCCGGGGCAGGCGTGAGCACCCCGGACGCGGACGGACGCGGTCGAACGCGGACGGGAGCGGACCGGTTGTGCCGTCCGGTGTGGACGGAGAGGGGAAAGCGCTTAACCGGCGACGCGACGGGTGGGGCGTGCGCGGCGGGCGGGTGAAGAGTTCATCGTTGATCTCCTCGGAGGTGTCGACGACTGCGCTCGGTCGACCGGCCCTGGCCGGCGGTTCCGCGGTGCCCGGCGTGCCGGTCGTCGCGACCTCCGGCGGCGGCCCGTCGGGATCGCCCGGCTCGGCGTCGCCGTCGACCGTCGTCCACGGCGTTGCGGGCGGGTGGAGAACCCGGATGTTTGCGTTAACATCCGGAGCGGTCATAGTGTGCGAGGAAGCGCTCGACGGTGTCAATACGACTGGCGACTTCCGGTCACCGGGCCGCGACGAGCCGTTTCGCCGGCCCCGGATCCGCGGCGCACGGCTCCGGCCACCCCCTCCCACCCCACCTCACCAGGGACATCAGGCGACGACAGGCCGACTGTGCACGTTCCCACACAGTCACCATTGGTGGAGCCAGTCTGACCCCTGGTACTGCGCCGACTTGTTGTGTACGTTCACAGCACCCTGGAGCCGGATCACCCCACGGAGCACGCCATGCGAGTCGCCTCCCTGCACGGACCGCGAGCGGTGTCGGTGGTCGGGCTGGTGCTCGCCGGCGCCCTGGCGACGCCGCCCGCCCAGGCCGCGGACGGCCCGGTCGAGGCGGGCATCGTGGTCCGCAAGGTCGAGAACCTGCCCGAGGACTTCGTCAACGGGGTCGACGTGTCGTCCGTGATCGCCCTGGAGCGCTCGGGGGTGGTGTTCCGCGACGCCGCCGGGCAGCCGGCCGACCTGTTCGCGGTCCTCGCCGGAGCCGGGATCACCGACGTCCGCGTCCGCGTGTGGAACGACCCGTACGACGCCGCCGGCAACGGGTACGGGGGCGGGACCGTCGACGTCGCGCGGGCCGTGGAGATCGGGGCGCGGGCGACCCGTGCCGGGCTGCGGGTGCTGGTGGACTTCCACTACTCCGACTTCTGGGCCGACCCGGCGAAGCAGCAGGCGCCGAAGGCGTGGGCCGGGCTCTCCGTCGCGGAGAAGGCCGACGCGGTCGGCCGGTTCACCACCGACGCGCTGCACCGCTTCAAGGCGGCGGGCGTCGACGTGCGCATGGTGCAGGTCGGCAACGAGACCAACAACGCCGTGGCCGGTGTGACCGGGTGGGAGGGCATGGCCTCGCTCTTCTCGGCCGGTTCGGCGGCGGTTCGGGCGGTGCTGCCCGACGCGCTGGTCGCCCTCCACTTCACCAATCCCGAGTCGAGCGGCCGCTACGCCGGGTACGCGCGGGAACTCGCGGCACGCGGCGTGGACTACGACGTCTTCGCGTCCAGCTACTACCCGTACTGGCACGGGACCCCCGCGAACCTGACGTCCGTGCTCAAGCACGTCGCCGACACCTACGGCAAGCGGGTCGTGGTCGCGGAGACGTCGTGGGCGCACACGCTGGCCGACGGCGACGGGCACGGCAACGTCATCGACCTGCCCTCGGAGGCCACGCAGTACCCGGTGAGCGTGCAGGGCCAGGCCACGGCGGTGCGCGACGTGGTCCAGGCCGTCGTGGACGTCGGCGCGGCGGGCATCGGCGTCTACTACTGGGAGCCGGCGTGGTTGCCGGTCGGGCCGCCGTCCGCGCTGGAGGCGAACAGGCTGCTCTGGGAACGGGACGGCTCCGGGTGGGCGTCGAGCCACGCGGGCGGGTACGACCCGCACGACGCGGGCCTCCACTTCGGCGGCTCGGCCTGGGAGAACCAGGCCCTGTTCGCCGCCGACGGCACACCGCTGGAATCGCTGAACGTGTTCGCGTACGCCCGCACCGGGTCCGTGGCGCCGCGCGAGGTGACCGGCGTGGGGACGGTGGCGCTGACCGTGCCGGAGGGCGAGCCGGTCGTCCTGCCGCCGGCGGTCACCGTCACCTACAACGACGGTTCCGCGGAGGAGCAGCCCGTCACGTGGTCGGGCGCGCAGGAGTGGATTTCCGGCCCGGGCTCCTACCGGGTGAGCGGGGTGACGGCGTCCGGGCGCGCGACCGAGGCGGCCGTCGTCGTCGCGCAGCGGAACTTCCTGCGCAACCCCGGTTTCGAGGCGCCGGACACCGGCATGTGGGAACGCGCCGGAACGGGCGTCACGGTCCGCGCGACCGACGACCCGCACGGCGGGGAGCGGTCCGCGCACTTCCACTCCCCCGACCCCTACGCCTTCACGCTCTCGCAACGCGTCGACGGCCTGGCCGCGGGCGACTACGTGGCCCGCGCCGCGCTCCAGGGCGACGGCGAGGCCACGCCCGACGACGTCCGGATCACGCTGGCGACCCCGGCCGGCGCCGGCACGGCCTCGTTCGCGCTGACCGGTTGGCGCAACTGGTCGACGCCAACGACCGGCGCGGTGACCGTCCCCGAGGGCGGTTCGGCCACCGTGACGATCACGGCCGACCTGCCGGGCGGCGCGTGGGGCACGCTGGACGACGTCGAGCTGGTCCGCCACCTGCCGCCGGGCGCGGACACGGGCGCGCTGCGGGCTTTGGTGGACCGCGCCGGGCGGATCGACCGCGCCGCGTTCGCCGACCTCGCCCCGCTGGACCGCGCCGTCGAGGTGGGCCGGGTGGTCCTGGGCGCGCTCTCCCCCGCCGCCGACCGGGTGGCCGGGGCCGTGCGGCGGCTCGACGACGCCTTCGGCGGGCTGGAACCCGTCGGTGAGGCCCCCGCGCCGAGGGTCGAGCCGGTGGCGGTCGCCGTCGTGGACGGCGAGCCGGTCCGACTGCCCCCGCACGTCACCGTGACGGCCTACGACGGCGTCGTCACCGAGCAGCCGGTGACGTGGTCCGACGCCGTGCGGTGGATCGCGGGGCCGGGCGCGTACGCGATCCGCGGCGCCACCGACGCCGGCCTCGCGGTGACCGCGCGCGTCACGGTGACCGGGCGGAACTGGTTGCGCAACGGCGGGTTCGAGGACGCCGACACGTCGATGTGGACGGTCGACGGGCCGGGCGCGCGCATCGTGGGCACCGACGACGCGGCCGGCGGTTCGCGCGCGCTGGCGTTCTGGCTCGACTCCGCCTACTCGTTCACCCTCACGCAGCGGTTGTCCGGCCTCCCGGCGGGCGAGTACGTGCTGTCCGCCGTGACGCAGGGCGCCGGGGCGAGCCCTTCCGACGCGTTGACGCTGTCGGCCCGTTCCACCGCCGGGTCGGCCGGCGTCCCGCTGGAGCTGGCGGGCTGGAAGGCGTTCCGCACCGCCACCACCGCGCCGGTGGCCGTCGGCGCGGACGGCGAGCTGACCGTGTCGGCGTCGTTCGCGCTCGGCGCGGGCGCGTGGGGCTCGATCGACGAGCTGCGCCTGGTCCGCGCCGGCGCGGCCGACGTGGACACCGGCGGGCTCGCGGCGGCCGTCGCCGAGGCCGAGGGGATCGACCGCGGCGGCTACACGCCCGGGTCGGCGGCGACGCTGGTCGCCGCGATCGAGCGGGCGCACGTGGTGCTCGACGCCGACCGCCCGACCCGGGACGCGGTGGACGGCGCACGCCGCGCGCTCGCCGACGCGGTGGCGGACCTGGTCGTCCGCGACAGCGCCCGGCAGGCGCCCGGGCAGGGCGTGCTCTCGCACGACAACGGCTGGGACACCGGCCTGCACGACGGCGCGTACGCGGTGCGGATGAACCTGTGGTGGGGCGAGAACGCCACGTCGTTGCGGCTCTACGAGAACGGCGTGCTCATCGCCCGCGTGCCGCTGGCACCGGACGGCCTCAACGCCCAGTCCGCGAGCGTCCCGGTGACGGGCAAGCCCAACGGCGCCTACGTGTACACCGGCGAGCTGGTCAACTCCCGGGGCCGGACCGCCGTGCGGCCGGTGACGGTCACGGTGACCCGGGCAGCCCCGGCGACGCCCTCGATCAGCCACGACAACGCCGACCGGGACGGCGACTACCGGGTCGTCGCGAACCTGTGGTGGGGCACCAACGCGACGTCGTACCGGTTCTTCGAGAACGGCGTGCTCGTCGCGGAGGGACCGCTGCCGGCCGCCACGCCGAACGCGCAGCGGGCCGAGCTGGCCGTCACCGGCAAGCCCGGGGGCTCCTACCTCTACCGCGCCGAGTTCGTGAACGCGGCGGGCACGAGCACCAGCGGCGACGTCCGGGTGGAGGTCCGGCGGTAGCGGTCAGAAGGTGGCGATCGGGTTGACCGGGCTGCCGGACGTGCCGGCGAACCGGACCGGCGCGACCGCGAGCTGGAAGTCCCACTGGCCCAGCCCGGCGGCCGTCGCCGCGCACGCCTCCAGGTCGCAGTTGTCCAGCAGCCACAGGCCCATCGCCACCAGGCCGACGGCGTGCACCGGCATCAGCACGTCGTCGTAGCCCGACGGCTGCACGTCCTGCGGGGTGTCCGCGCCGATCAGCGCGACCTGCCGGGCGTGCAGCCACGGCAGGCAGGACGCGTGCCAGCCGGCCTGCGTGAACCCGCCCGACGCGCCGGACTCGTACCGGGCTCGGCCGTGGCCGGTGCGCAGCAGCACGGCGTCGCCCGGCCGCACCCGCACGCCCTGGCGGCGCTCGGCCTCCTCCAGGTCTTCGGGGAACACGCCCTGCCCCGGCTCCAGCCACGGCACGTCGCGGATCCGCGCGACGTCCAGCAGGACACCGCGCGTGACGATGCCGTTCGCCGCCGCCGTGACCGCGCCCCACGCCGATCCGGTCGCGGGGTCGACGAGCGAGTGCGACCGCCCGTTGTACATCCTGCCGTCCCAGTGGACGTGGCACGGCGAGTCGACGTGGGTGACGGTGTTGCCGTGGAACGCGATGCCGAGCCGCTCGGACGAGAAGCCCCAGCGCCGGTCGCGGTGGAACGCCGCCGGCAGGTGCTCGCCGCCCGGCATGTCCGCCGCGCGCGGGAACGTCGTCGTGGACCGCTCCATGTCGTCCGGCGCCGAGACCTCCCACGCGCACGACACGCTCCGGCCGTGCCGCACGGCCCGCGCCGCCGCCAGCCGGACGTCGTCGGTGACGTGGTTCAGCGTGCCCAGCTCGTCGTCGTCGCCCCAGCGCCCCCAGTTGGACAACGCGTCGAAGTACCCGAGCACGTCGTCCTGCGTGGGCGTCGGTCGCCCTGCCGTCATGCCCGCCCCCGGCTCCTCGTGCCACCGGACCGGCGGCCGGCCGGTCCGGTGGCAGGCTACGGCACGGACTCGTGGCGCTGCGGCCCTCCGCGTTCACGGATGCACTTCGCGTTCGGGCTGAACAGCACGCGGTTGATCGCCGCGACGAGGGTGTCGGAGTCGTCGGCTCCCGGCGTGCGCCAGGCGATGAAGCCGTCCGGGCGGATCAGCACGGCCCCGGCGTCGGTCACGCCGAACCGGTCGAGGTGACGGGTCCGGTGGTGTTCGACGCCGACGCCGGTCCGCTCCGCCGCGAGCGTCGCGGTCCGCGCCCAGCCGGTGTCGGCGACGCCGGTGAGCAGGACGAAGTCCCGGCCCATCAGGTCGACGGGCGAAACCGGCTGCCCGTCGTGCTCCACCGGCACGTGGGGTGCTCGGGTGCCCGGTGCGCCCGACGGCCGCTCCGGGTCCTCCACCGGGTCCGGCGTGGCGCCGTCCGGGACGATCGCCCCGTCGGGGTAGGTGTAGCCGTACATCGCCATCCGCTGCCGCCGGGCGCTCTCGCGCGGGTCGCCGGCGTTGCCGTTGACCAGGCCGTACCGCTTGACCGTCAACCCGGTCGTGTGGCGGGCGACGGGCAGGCGCTCGGTCTCGTAGCTGGCGACCAGCCCGGGTCCCGCCTGGCCGCGGTGGCGCAGGGCGAGCTTCCACGCGA
This sequence comes from Actinosynnema sp. NPDC059335, assembly GCF_042752395.1. Taxonomy (NCBI): domain Bacteria; kingdom Bacillati; phylum Actinomycetota; class Actinomycetes; order Pseudonocardiales; family Pseudonocardiaceae; genus Actinosynnema; species Actinosynnema sp. NPDC059335. The sequence continues at coordinate 33,187 of NZ_JBHYXZ010000085.1, forward strand.
GGTTGAACGCGTCCTGGACGCCGGTCGCCACGCCGAACGTGCCGACCGGCGGCATGGTGTGGGCGGCGTCGCCGGCGACCAGCACCCGACCGGCGCACATCCGGTCGGCGACCCGGCCGGCGATCTCCCACGGCACGTCGGACACGTGGTCGAGGGTGATCGGGAGGTCGTCCACGCCGACGGCGGCCCGGACCAGCCCGACGCACCGCTCCTCGGTCATGGCGGTGTCGTCGTCGGGACCGAGGGAGAGGGCGAACCGCCAGCGCTTCACCCCGTCGACCGGCGTGAGGAAGCCCTGGACGGCCGGGTTGCGCACGGTCAGCGCGACGATCCTGCGCCCGCGCAGGGGCTCGCGCAGGTCGGCGTCGAAGTAGACGTTCAGCTTGCGCGCCAGCGTCCCGGGACCGCCGTGGCCGATCCCGAGCAGGCGGCGGACCGGGCTGTGCGCGCCGTCCGCCGCGACGAGGTGGTCGGCCACGACCTCCTCCTCGCACCCGGTGCGGTGGCAGCGCAGCACCGCGACGACGCCGTCCGGCCGGTCCCGCACGGCCACGACCTCGGTGCCGTACCGCACGTCCACGCCGGCCGCGACGGCCCGGTCCCGCAGCAGCGGTTCGAGCTGGTCCTGGTCGATGGCCGCCCACTCGCACGGGCTGTGCGGGTCGGGGCCCGTGCCGAGGCGGTCCGGCAGCCGCAGGAGTTCCGCGCCGGCCAGGGTCTCGACGTGCGCGACGACGCCGTGGTCGGCGATCGGCGACCGCACCGCGCGGATGGCGTCCTCCAGGCCCACGGCGCGGTACAGCTCCATCGTGCGCGGGTTGAGCGCGCGGGCCCTCGGTTCGGCCAACGGCTCGCCGCGCCGCTCCACCAGCACGGTCGGCACGCCGTACCAGGCCAGGAACACCGCGGCGGACAGCCCGGTCACACCACCGCCCGCGACGAGCACCGGAACGCGGGTCGCGCGCGCGTCAGCCACGGCGCTCCCACCGGTAGAACTCGTGCGCGAGGGCGTCCTTCGGCTCGCGCCAAACCACCGGGTCGTACGGGGTGATGAAGGGGCGCAAGTCCTCGCTGATCCGGGTGAAGCGGTGGTCGTGGCGGTGCTCGGCCAGCGCGTCGTCCAGCGGCCGGTCGCCCTCGACCAAGTGCAGGTACAGGTCGCCGAACCGGAACAGGCTCCGCGCCCGCACGCCGATCGCCTCGGGGAGACCGGTGTGGCGGTCGGCGTCGGCGAACACCGCCGCGACCTCCGGGGCGGCTTCGGGGACCATCCGGGCCACGATCACGGTGCGGTGCACGCCAACTCCTCGACCTTGTGCTTGATCAGGGACATCTGGACCCGGCTGTTCTCGTTGATGCGCCTGGTCATCGCGGCGTCGTCCAGCGGCGCGTCCGGTTTCATGACGAAGTCCTGCACCCACCGCATCCGCACCCCGCCGTCGGCCGGCTCGTAGGTCCACCTGATGTCCATCCGCTCGAACGGGCCGGTGGTGAGCCGGCGGGCGGTGACCGTCCTGGTCGCGGGGTCCATCACGCGCTCGGACACCCAGGTCCACTGGTTGCCCCGCTCGTCCGGGTGCATCGTGAGGCGGAACACGACGCGGTGGCCGTCGCGCTCCAGCACCTGCGCCGAGGCGTACTCGCTGAACAGCTCCGGCCAGCTCTCGACGTCGTTGGTGCGCTCCCACACCAGGTCCATCGGCGCGGCGATGACGATCTCGTTCTCGGTGTGCCCGGCCACCTCACGCCCTCCCCGACAGCAGCGACAGCAGCTCGCGCGGCGACCGGTCCGGTCGCAGGTCCACGTCGGGGGGTATGCCGTGGTCGCGCCGCAGCTCGCCCAGCACCCCCATGAGGCCGAGCGAGTCGACGCCGAGGTCGTCGAAGGTGAGCCGCGGGTCGGTGACCTGCCCGGCGGTCACCACGACGCCGGTGCACCGGCTGATCAGGGCCGCCAGGTCGACCGGGGAAAGGTTCGCTTCCACTTCAGTTGCCTCCCGTGAGCGATGTCGGGTGTCGGAGCACCAGCGCCGAGTTGCCGCCGTGCCGGCCGCGGGACAGGACGAGGGCCGTGCGGAGGTCGGCCTCGCGGGCCGTTCCGGTGACGAGGTCGAGGTCGAACCGGCAGTCGCGGACGCCCGGCGTCGGTGGCACGACGCCGTGTTCCACGGCCAGCACGGCGGTGGCGACGTCGAGCACCGCCGCGCCGGAGTAGCAGCGCCCGTACCCGGCCTTGGGCGCGGTGACCGGCACCCGGTCGGCCCGGTCGCCGAGCAGCAGGCGCAGGGCCAGCGCCTCGGCGGCGTCCGCCCGCGGATCCGCCACCGCGTCGAGGAAGACCACGTCCACGTCGCCCGCGGTGAGCCCGGCCTCGGCCAACGCGTCCTCGGCGGCCCGCAGCAGCCCTTCGGCCGAGCTGTCGGGGCACCCCGTGCCGGTGTAGGTCGCGCCGCACCCGGCGACGACGGCCCGCGCGGCGGCGCCCCGGTCGGACGCGGCGCGCTCGGCCTCCACGACGAGCATCGCGCCGCCCTCGGCCGGCGCGAAACCGGCGGCGTGCGCGGTGAACGGCAGGTACGCGGTGGCCGGGTCGTCGACCGTGCTGAGCACGTCGAGCCCGAGCTGGCAGCACATCGAGTAGGGGCAGAAGGGCGCTTCCGCGCCGCCGACGAGCATCGCCGCGGCCCCTCGCCGCAGCTCCCCGGCCGCCACCGCGAACGCGTCCAGGCCGCCCGACTCGTCGGCCACGACCACGCTCGACGGGCCGCGCAGGCCGTTGCCGATGGAGACCTGGCCGGCGGCGGCCGCGTAGAACCACGCGATCGACTGGTACGGCCCCACGTGGTCGGGTCCGCCTCGCCACAGCCGCTCGATCTCCCGCTGGCCGAACTCCACCCCGCCCGCGTAGCCCGCCGTCACCACGCCGAACCCGAACGGCGGCACGGCGGCCGGGTCGAGCCCGGCGTCGCGCAGCGCCAGGTCCGCCGCCGCCAGCGCGAAGTGGGTGAACCGGTCGGTCTGCACGGCGACGCGCGGATCGACCCGGCCCTCGGCCTCGAAACCGACCACCTCGCCGACCACGGTCACCGGATACGGGTTGGGCTCGTACCGGCGCACCGCGCCCAGCGACACCCGCCCGGCGCGCACCGCGGGCCAGAACGACTCGACGCCGACACCGCTGGGTGCGATCACGCCCAGGCCGGTCACCACGGCGGTCATCGCCGGTCCGGACGGGTCAGCACGACCGCGGACTGGAACCCG
>NZ_JBHYXZ010000086.1:0-12971 GCF_042752395.1 Actinosynnema sp. NPDC059335
GCCCCCCCCCCCCGCCCCCCCGCCCCCCCCCGCGCCCCCCCCCCCCCCCCCCCCGGGCGCCCCCCGGGGGCCCCGCCCCGCGCCCCACGACCCCGCCCCCCCCCCCGACCCGTGCCCGCCCGGGGGGAGTGACGGGCACGGGGAGTCCCGCGCGGGACGAGCCCGCGGTCAGCCCGCCGCCGCGCGACGGCGGGACAGGCTCAGCCCGACCGCGCCGCCGACGACGGCGACGATCGTGGCGACGACCAGCGCGTAGCGGAAGCCCGACACCAGCGACGCCGGGTCGGCGTCCTCCAGCGCCACGCCCTCGCCGAGCAGGCCGCCGGTGACGCCCGCGGCGATGGCGGCGAACGCCGCCGCGCCCAGGGCCGCGCCGAGCTGCTGCGACGTGTTGAGCAGGCCGCCCGCGAGTCCCTGCTGGTGGTCGGGCACGCCCGCGGTGGCCGAGATGCTGATCACGACCACGGCCGCGACGTGGCCGAAGCCGATGATCGCGGTGCCCGCGATGATCAGCCAGATCGCGCCGGTGGCGGGCAGCACCGCGACCAGCGCCGTGCCGAGCGCCTGGAGCAGCAGGCCGCCGACCAGGGTGGCGGTCATGCCGATCCTCGCCGACAGCTTGGCCGTCACCATGCCCGCGACGACGGCGGTCGCGCCCAGCACGGCGAACGTCAGGCCGGTCTGCAGCGGGGTGAAGCCCTCGATGCCCTGCAGGTACAGGGTGAGCACGTAGGCGATGCCGACGAACGAGCCGATGATGAGGACGTTGATCAGGTTCGCGGTCAGCAGGACGCGCTGGGCGATCGCCTTCAGCGGCACGAGCGGGTGCTCGGTGCGCCGCTCCACGACGAGGAAGGCGACGAACAGCACGATCGACAGCACCAGGGCGACCAGCCAGCCGACGCCACCGTGCGTGATCGTGGACAGCGCGTAGACCATGCTGACCACCGAGCCGGTGATGGTGACCGCGCCGGGCACGTCCAGCTTGCGGGAGGTCGCCTCGCCGCGGCTCTCCTTGATCAACTTCGGCGCGAGCAGCGCCGCGCCCAGGCCGATGGGCACGTTGACGAAGAACACCCACCGCCAGTTCAGCAGGTCGGTGAGCACACCGCCCAGGATCACGCCGGAGGCGAAGCCGAAGGACAGCACCGCGCCGTAGACGCCGAGGGCGCGGTTGCGCTCGGGCCCCTCGGCGAACGACGTGGTCAGCAGGGACAGCGCGGCGGGCGCGACGACCGCGGCCGCGAGGCCCTGCGCGGCGCGCAGCAGCACGAGCTGGACGTCGTCCTGAGCGAAGCCCGCGACCAGCGACACGACGGCGAACGCGGCGAGCCCCGCGATGAACAGCCGGCGGCGTCCGTACAGGTCCGAGACCCGCCCGCCGAGCATGAGGAAACCGCCGAACGTGATCGCGTACGCGCTGATAATCCACTGCAGGCCGGTGGCCGAGAATTCCAGCTCGGACTGAATCACCGGCAGCGCCACGTTGGTGATGGAAAAGTCCAGGGCGATCATGAACTCGGCCAGGCACAGCAAGAGCAGGACCAGGCCGGCGTGCGGTTGCCGTCCGGGTGCGACCGACCCGGTGGGATCGGTCGTCGTGGTCGTGCCCGCGGTCGTCAGGTCGGGCGCGGTGGCGCCCGACGGTCCGTGCCCTGCCGCCGTCTGGTCGGCCGTGTGAGACAAAGTCGACTCCTCGATATAGCCGGCATTCACGCCGATGCGACCACTGTCCCGAGCCCGCAGACGGGTAGCCAGACCAGAGTCGGTCCTGTTAGCAGCACTACCAGGCTGAGCCGGCCGGCCGGGGCCCGCGGGCCGCCGCGGGCTCGACACCAGCACATTTACGACGGTACGAAAAACTTACCGTTACGAGTCCGCCAACAGCCCGCCCGCGCAATTCCGTCAAGTCCACCCAGTTGCACCGGCCGGCTTGCCCCAGCCCATCGGCGCGGATTGACTCGTGTCGTCAAAACGACACCAAAGATGTCCCGGCGGGTGACGGTCATCACGGTCCGTTCGCCACCGACGCCTTCATACGGGAGAAATGCAGTGGCAGCCACCCTCGACAATGATCTGATCAGCCGGTTCGTCGGCGACTGGTACCGCGCGCTCGACGAGCACGTCAGCGAGGACGAAGTTCTCGGATATCTCGTCGACACCAATCTGGAGATGACTTTCCCGGAAGGGAAGCTCACCTCGGTCGAGGAATTCCTGGGTTGGTACCGGACGGTCGTCAACCGATTTTTCGACGAGGTGCACGAGGTCACGGAAGTAACGTCGTCCATTCGCGGCGACGTGGCCGACGTGAAGGTGCGCGTGAATTGGCAGGCGCGCATCTGGAACCCGCCGGCGGCGACCAGCCAGTGGCTGGGCTTCGACGCCGACCAGACGTGGCAGGTCGTGCGCGACGACGCGGGGCGGCTGCGCATCCGCGCCTACGTCGTGGACGCCCTGCACCCGATGCCCGGCTCCGCCGAGCTGTGACCCACCCCCACAACCAGGGAGTAGAGAAGTGACCCGACGAGTTCTCGTGGTGCTGTCCGAGTACGGCTACTGGGGGGAGGAGCTGGTCGGTCCGCTGGAGGCGTTCGACGCCCGCGGCTACCAGGTCACCTTCGTCACCCCCACCGGCAAGCGCGCCCACGCCCTGCCGCCCAGCATGGACGCCGACTACATCGACCCGCCGCTGGGTCGCACGGTGACCACGCCGGAGATGGCCCGCGCGGTGCGCGCCCTGGACGAGTCCGACCGGCTGGACAACCCGCTCAGCCTGGCCGACCTCATCCCCGAGCGGCCCTACCACAGCTCCATCAACTTCCTGCGCGAGCTGGAGGCCTACCACCGCAACCTGCAGCCCGCGGTGGACGACCTGGTCGCGGCCTACGACGCGCTCGTGCTCGTCGGCGGCTCCGGCCCGCTGGTCGACATGGTCAACAACGAGCGCCTGCACGAGGTCGTCCTCGGCTTCCACGCCGCGGACAAGCCCATCCTCGCCGAGTGCTACGGCGTGACCGTGCTGGCCTTCGCCCGCGACTGGGAGTCCCGCCAGAGCATCATCTACGGCAAGCACGTCACGGGCCACCCGAAGGAGTACGACTACAAGGACGGCACCGGCTTCCTCGGCGTCGACTTCAACATGGGCCCGCCCCCGTTCCCGCTGGAGTACATCCTGCGCGACGCGACCGGCGCCTTCGGCGGCTTCCACGGCAACGTGGGCAAGGAGCTGTCGGTGATCGTGGACTACCCGTTCGTCACCGCGCGGTCCACTCCGGACTCCGCGCTGTCCGGTGAGCTGCTGGTGCAGACGCTGGAGAACGGCCTGCGCCGCTACGGCTGGTAAGGCGCCACGGGCGGTCGCGGCGCCGGTCCGCGCCGCGTCCGCCACCACACTGGGGAAGGTGGAACGAAGCACATGAGCAAACGACCGGGACGGGTCGCGATCTTCGAGCAGTTCGCGGCCGACGGTATCAAGTACATGTTCGGCAACCCCGGCACCGTCGAGCAGGGCCTGCTCGACGCCATGGGCGAGACCGACATGTCCTACGTGCTGGCGTTGCAGGAGAGCGTGGCCGTGGCGATGGCCGACGGGTACGCCCGCGCCTCGCAGCAGCCGGGCCTGGTGCAGCTGCACACGGGGGTGGGCCTGGGCAACGCGGTCGGCATGCTGTACCAGGCGAAGCGGGGCGGCTCGCCGCTGGTCGTGATCGCGGGCGACGCCGGCGTGCGCTACGACGCGATGGACGCGCAGATGGCCGTGGACCTGGTGGCCATGGCCGAGCCGGTGACGAAGTACGCCACCCGGGTCACCGACCCGGACTCGGTGCTGCGGGTGCTGCGCCGGGCCGTGAAGATCGCCATGACGCCGCCGCGGGGGCCGGTGTTCGTGGCGCTGCCCGCGGACGTGCTCGACGCGGTCACCGAGGAGCCCGCGCTGCCGACCGTGGTGCCGTCCACCCGCGTGCTGCCCGAGCCCGCGCTGGTGGCGCGGATGGCGTCGGTGCTGTCCGGCGGCAACCGGCCGCTGATCCTGATGGGCGACGGCGTGGCGACCAGCGGCGCGCAGCGCGAGCTGGCGACCGTGGCCCAGCTGCTGGGCGCGCGGGTGTACGGGGTGAACAACTCGGAGGTCAACCTCGACGCGGCCGACCCGTCGTACGCGGGGAACCTGGGCCACATGTTCGGCACCGACAGCGCGCGCGTCGTCGGTGACGCGGACCGCGTGCTCATCGTGGGCACGTACGTGTTCCCCGAGGTGTTCCCCACGCTGCACAACCCGTTCTCGGACCAGGCGAAGATCGTCCACATCGACCTCGACGGGTACGAGATCGCCAAGAACCACCCGGTGGACATCGGCGTGATCGCCGACCCGAAGCTCACGCTCGCGGCGCTGGCCGTGGAGCTGGGGCACCAGGGCGGCGCGCCCGCCGCGCCGGCGCGGGTGACCGGGCGGACGGCCCCCGTCGTGTCGTCGGGTCCGCCGAGCGTGCTGGAGCTGTTCACCGAACGGCTCGCGCAGCAGGCGCCGGGCGACCTGATCCTGTTCGACGAGGCGCTGACCGCGGGCGAGCCGCTGGGCAGGCACCTGCCCGCGCGCGAACCGGGCCGGTTCTTCCAGACCCGCGGCGGGTCGCTCGGGATCGGCATCCCCGGTGCGCTGGGGGCGAAGCTCGCGCGGCCCGACCAGTCGGTGGTGGCGTTCACCGGCGACGGCGGCAGCATGTACACGATCCAGGCGCTGTGGACGGCCGCCCGGTACGGGATCGACGCCAAGTTCGTGATCTGCAACAACGGCCGGTACCGGTTGCTGGACCACAACATCGACCAGTACTGGCGGGAGCAGGGCATCGAGCCGCACGCCCGGCCGAGCGCGTTCGACCTCACCACGCCTCCCATCGGGTTCACGCAGCTCGCCTCGTCGCTGGGGGTGCCGGGGCGGAGGGTGAGCCGGCTGCGCGAGGTGGACGGCGCGGTGGCCGAGATGCTGAGCCACCGCGGGCCGTTCCTGATCGACCTGGTGATCGAGTGAGCGGGCAGGGCGACCGGGGCCGGTTGCACCGCGCCGAGGTCGTGGCGCTGGTGCGGGACTGGCACGGCGCGCTGGAGCGGCACGCCGACGTGGAGCGGCTGCGGGAGATGCTGGTGCGGTCGGGGTTGCTGCTGCGGCTGCCCGGCGCGACCGTGCGGGACGGCGAGGAGTTCGCCCGGTGGTACCGGGGGTTGAACGACTCGTGCTTCGACCAGCGGCGGGACGTCGTCTCGGTGGCGGTCGAGCTGGTGTCGCCGCTGCACGCCGAGGTCACGGTGACGCTGAGGTGGGAGTCGCGGAGCTGGCGGGGACCCGCGCCGCGCAGCCGCTGGACCGGGTGCCTGATCACCGAGCAGTGGCTGGTGGTGCGCCAGGACGGCGCGCCGCGCATCCGCACCCTGATCACGCAGGCCGCCCAGCCGCTGCCGGGCTCTCCCCCGCCGGTCGCGGACACCCCGTCGACCGCGCGCACGGCCCGGCCGGCGGCCGGCTCCGGGTCGGAGGCGTACCCGGGACCGGCCGACACCGCGGTCGCGTCCGGCACGCGCCCGGCGGTCGGCTCCACGCCGATCCCGTACCCGCAACCGGCCGCCGCGTCGGCCGCACGCGGCACGCGGGGCATCGGCGGGCCGTCGGGTGCACGCAGCGGGCCGGCGGCAGTCGGCACCCCGGCCGGCGCGGACGGCGCGCGCCCGCCCGAGGACGCGGTGGTCCCGGGGCGCTCCTCGGACGCGGTGGACCAGGCGCGCGGCGAGCTGGTCACGAGCTGAGCACCGCCTGATCCACCGCCCCACCCGATCCACCTCCCCACCACCGGCGGCGCCGCGGCACTTCCGCGCGCGCCCGGTGTCACGCGGTGGGGGGGGGGGGGCCGCCCCCCCCCCCCCCCCCCCCCCCCCCCCGCCCGGCGGGCCCGCCCCCCCCCCCCCCCCCAACAAAACAAACCACGGGGGCTCGGCGTCCTTCCCGCTCGGGCCTGGTGTAGTGTGGGGGGGGGGGCCCCACCCACCCCCCACACCCACCGTGCCGCGACGAGGCGGCAGTCCACTTCGGACCACCCAGATGGAGAATCCCATGGACCTGAACGCTCCCGTCCTCCCCGGGCCGCTCGCCGGGCTGCGCATCGGCATCCTGATGGAGAGCGACTTCGTGGAGGCGGAGATCGCCTACTACCGCCTGCGGTTCGCCGAGGCGGGCGCCGAGGTGAAGCTCTACACCCGCCTGTGGGGCAACGAGTCGCTCACCTTCACCGGTCGCGAGCTCGGCGGCGAGATCAAGGTGGACGGCGACCTGGAGGCGCTGGACTACCACGAGCTGAACAGCCTGCACGCCCTCATCGTGCCCTCCGGCATGGTGTCGGACCGGCTGCGCTACAGCGAACGGCCCGGCGGCGTGGCGCCGGCGGTGCAGGTGATGCGCCGCGCGTTCCGCATCCCGCGGCTGCTGAAGGTGTTCTCCTGCCACGGCCTGTGGCTGATGTCGGCGGCGCCGGAGGTCATGGCCGGGCGCACGGTCACCTGCCACAACAACCTCGTCAGCGACGTGCGCAACATGGGCGCGATCTACTCCGACACCGACGTGGCGGTGGACCGCGACCTGATCAGCACCCGCACCGTCGAGCACTGCCACCTGCTCGCCCGCACGGTCATCGACCAGCTCTCGTCCAGGCTGGTGGCGGCGTGACGACGGCACCCGAACGCACCTACTCCGACCTCTACGGCGGGTACGTCGTCGAGTCGTCGGGCGACCGGTTGGTGCTGACCACGTTCGGCGGGGACCGCGAGGTCGTGCACCGCACGTCCGAGACCTCCGCCCAGCTCGTGCGCAACCTCGGCGAGCCCTACCGGGACGTCAACGGCCGGCTGGACGACATGCTGCGGCCGGGCGCGATGGTGTTCACCTTCGGCCCGATCTACCCCGAGCCGCGCCGCCAGCAGGCGGAGCGGATCTGGGTGGTCGCCGACGAGGCGGGCCGCCCGGTGTTCGACCGCCCCGACTGGTGGGTCGACCAGATCCGGTCGCTGGCCCGGTTCTACCGGCACGCGCAGTTCGGCGCGGGACCGGTGGACTTCGCCGACTACCGCACCGTGCTGCGGCTGGGCGGGGACAAGACCGACTCGCACGTGCAGGAGACCGACACGATCTCCCGCCTGGTCTACGGCATGGCCACCGCGTACATGCTGACCGGCGACGAGGCGCACCTGGAGGTCGCCGAGCGCGGCTCGGAGTACCTGCGCGACAACCTGCGCTTCGTGGACGAGACCGACGTCGGCCGCCTCGTGTACTGGTACCACGGGCTGGAGGTGGACGGCGGCAGGCAGCGCAAGCTGTTCGCGTCGGAGTTCAGCGACGACGAGCTGACCATCCCGGCCTACGAGCAGATCTACGCGCTCAGCGGCCTGGTGCAGACCTACCGGGTCACCGGCACGCCGTGGCTGCGCGACGACATCGAGGCGACGATCCGGCTGTTCGAGCGGCACTACGCGGACCCGCGCCTGGGCGGCTACTTCTCGCACATCGACCCGCTCACGCTGAGCCCGCACGCGGAATCCCTGGGGCGCAACAGGTCCCGGAAGAACTGGAACTCCGTCGGCGACCACGCCCCGGCCTACCTGTTCAACCTGTACCTGGCCACCGGCGACCAGCGCTACCTGCGGATGCTGGAGCACACGTTCGACATGATCGTGACCCACTTCCCCGACCGCGGCCCGGACGCGAGCCCGTTCGTGCGCGAGCGGTTCCACGCGGACTGGACGCCGGACAAGACGTGGGGGTGGCAGCAGGACCGCGCGGTGGTGGGGCACAACCTCAAGATCGCGTGGAACCTCACCCGGATGAACGCGTTGCGCCCCAAGAACGAGTACACCCGCACGGCCGCGCGGCTGGCCGCCACCATGCCGGGCGTGGGCCGCGACCCGCGCCGGGGCGGCTGGTACGACGTGCTGGAGCGGCAGGCCCGCGACGGGCGGCACGCGTTCGTCTGGCACGACCGCAAGGCGTGGTGGCAGCAGGAGCAGGCGATCCTGGCCTACCTGATCCTGGCCGGGTCCACCGGTGACGCGGAGTACCTGCGGCACGCGGCCGAGGCGGAGGCGTTCTACAACGCGTTCTTCCTCGACCACGACGACGGCGCGGTGTACTTCTCGGTGCAGGCGGCCGGTTCGCCGTACCTCTCCGGGCTGGAACGCCTCAAGGGCAACCACTCGATGAGCATGTACCACTCCGCGGAGCTGTGCTACCTCGCCACCGTCTACAACAGACTGCTGTGGCACCGCGAGCCGCTCGACCTGTGGTTCTCGCCCGACCCGGACGCGGCGTTCCCCGGCGACCTGCTGCGGGTCGCGCCGGACGCGCTGCCGCGCGGGCGCGTGGTGCTGGACCGCGTGCTGGTGGACGGCAGCCCCTACCGGGACTTCGACGCGGAGAAGATGACCGTGAAGCTGCCGGGGGGCGCGGCACGGCGCACCGTCCAGGTGCGGCTGCGGCCCCTGGGGGAGGACGAGCGGTGACCGTGACGGCGACGGGCCGCCTGGGCGGGCTCCGGCTCGTCCCGGGCAGCCCCACCCCGTTCGGGGCGACCCCGACGGCCGACGGCGTGAACTTCGCGGTCGCCGCGGCACGGGCCGACCGCGTGTGGCTGGTGCTGATGGACCGCGCGGACGGCTCCGTGCTGACCGAGCTGGAGTTCCCGCCGGCGTCCCGGGTGGGCGAGGTGTTCGCCGCGCACGCCGTCGGGCTGCGGCCCACCGACGCCGACTACGGGTTCCGGGTCGAGCGCCACGGCGAGCGCGGACCGGTCCTGCTCGACCCGGACGCCCGGCTGCTCGCGGGGGCCGGCGAGTGGGGGCAGCGGCCGCACTACCGGTCCCGCATCGCCACCCCGGACTTCGACTGGGGCGACGACCGGCCGCCGCGGGTGCCCACCGAGGACCTGGTCGTGTACGAGTTGCACGTGCGCGGCTTCACCCGGTCCGATTCGTCCGGAGTGGCCAGTCCGGGCACGTTCGCCGGGTTGGCGGAGAAGATCCCCTACCTGAAGTGGCTCGGCGTGAACTGCGTGGAGCTGATGCCGGTCTTCGAGTTCGACGAGACCGACAACGTCCACGTGCACCCGGAGACGGGCGTGCCGCTGCTCAACACCTGGGGCTACAGCCCGGTGGGCGTGTTCGCGCCGAAGGCGAACTACGCGGGCGGCGACCGGCCCGACCTGGAGCTGAAGGAGTTGGTGAAGCGGCTGCACGCGGCGGGCATCGAGGTGGTGCTGGACGTGGTGTTCAACCACACGTCCGAAGGCGACCACCGCGGACCGACGCTGTCGTTGCGCGGCTTGGACGAGTCGTCGTACTACCTGCTGGACGAATCGGGGCGGCACCTCAACTTCAGCGGCGCGGGCAACACGCTCAACGCCAACCACCCGCTGGTGCGGGACTGGGTGGTGCGCAGCCTGCGGCACTGGGTGCACGAGTACCACGTGGACGGGTTCCGCTTCGACCTCGCGTCCGTGCTGACCCGCGGCCGCGACGGCGCGCCGCTGGCCGACCCGCCGCTCGTGGCGGCGCTGGCCGCGGACCCGGTGCTGGCCGGCACCCGGCTCATCGCCGAGGCGTGGGACGCGGGCGGCCTCTACCAGGTCGGCGCGTTCCCGCACTACGGCCGGTGGATGGAGTGGAACGGTCGTTACCGGGACGCGCTGCGGGCGTTCCTGGTGGGCCGGGACGGGACCGCGGGCGACGTGGCCACCCGACTCGTGGGATCGCCGGACCTCTACAGCGGGCGCGGCGCCACCGCTTCGATCAACTTCGTGACCTGCCACGACGGGTTCACCTTGGCGGACTGGGCGTCGTACGACCACAAGCACAACGACCTCAACGGCGAGGACGGCCGCGACGGCGAGAACCACAACCTCAGCTGGAACGGCGGCGTGGAGGGCCCGACGGACGACCCGGACGTGCTCGCGGTGCGGGCCCGGCAGGTGCGCAACGCGCTGTTGTTGCTGCTCACGAGCCGGGGCGTGCCGATGCTGCTGGCCGGCGACGAGTTCGGCCGGTCCCAGGGCGGCAACAACAACGCCTACCCGCACGACGACCCGCGGACGTGGCTGGACTGGTCGCTGGTCGAGCGCAACCGGGAGCTGGTCGAGTTCACGAGGGCGTGCCTGCGGTTCCGCCGGGAGCACCCGGTGCTGCGGCGTGCCGAACACCCGCACGGCGAATCCACACCGGACGGTGACTACCCGCCGGTCAGCTGGCACGGTGAGCAGCCGTGGCAACCGGACTGGTCGGCGGGGTCGCACGTCGTGATCGCGATGATGCACGATCCGAATCCGAGGGGGGAGGGATTGTCGGATCGTTTGGATACTGTGGTCGTGGCCGCGAACTCCGGTTCCGAGGACAAGGTAGTGGCACTCCCCCAGCCACCCGCCGACAGCACGTGGCGAGTCTTCGCCAACACCGGTGCCGCCCAGCCGCTCGACGCATCGACGACGCTGCGCGACGGCCACGTCCTGCGCCTGCCCGCGCGGTCCGCGGCCGTGCTGTGGGCACACACACCGTCCTAGGAGGAGGGTTCAGATGAGCACGTCGGTCTACTCGGGGTCCAACGGCCGATCCACCACGATCCACCTGGCAGGCGAAGTGGACGACGAGGCGCTGCCCCGTCTGCGGGACCTGCTCGACGAGCTCGGCGGCCGCCAGGTGCGCCGCCTGGTCATCGAGATGCGCGAGGTCACCGGCCTGACGCCGGGGGCCGTCCGCGCCCTGGTCTACGCCCAGCAACGGCTGCCGGCGGGCGCCGAGGTCATCGTCGTCGGCGCGCGGCCGTCGGTGATGGCGGCGCTGGCGCTGGGCGGGTTGGGAGGTACCGCGACTCTGGCGAGCTAGTCGTGCCCGGAGCCCGGCGCGGCGGCAAGTTGGCGCGTTCGGGCCTAGACAAGACACTTGGGGGAGTTCCTGGTGGAGTTGCAGACGCATTTAGCCGGCGGTGCGCGAGCCTTCGTGCACCGGATGTTCCAGTCCATGCCGCGGGCGGACCAGCGGCGTTGGGCCGAGATCTACCTGTCCGGCCTGGTCAAGGCGACCGGGCGCAAGTCCATCAGCAAGATCGCCGAGCTGGCGGGCGGCGGTTCCGCCGTCCAGTCGCTGCAGCAGTTCGTCAACCAGAGCCCGTGGGACTGGCAGCCGGTGCGCGACGCGCTGGCGCTGTACCTCGCGGAGCGGTTGCCGGTGCGGGCTTGGTTGATCGGGTACGCGGTCATCCACAAGCGCGGCGACCACTCGGTCGGGGTCGAGCGCCGGTTCGTGCGTGACGCGGGACGCCTGGTCAACTGTCAACTGGGGTTGAGCCTGCAGCTGGACGTCGAGGAGACCGCCGTGCCGGTCAACTGGCGGTTGCTGCTGTCGAGGCGGTGGGTCGACGACGCGGAGCGGCGCCGTCGGACCCGCATCCCGGAGCACGAGGACGGGATGTGCGAGCGCGAGTACATGCTGGGGATGCTCGACGAGTTGACCGCGTTGCGGGTGCCGACCGCGCCGGTGGTGTTCGACGCCACGGACGTGCCCAACACGCTGCAGCTGCTCGATGACCTGACCGATCGCGGACTGGGGTACGTGATCGGCGTCAAAGGCGACGAACGCCTGTTGGCCGAGCCGCACCTGCGTGCGGTGATGGCGACCAGGCAGGCGGACCAGAGGGCCGCGCGGCGGGCGCTGAGCCCGTCGGAGATCCTCCGGGGCTGGCGGGACCACCCGTCGTCCCACCGCGTCTGGCCGCGGCTGACGGGGCGCGGCGCGGGCCGCGTCCAGGTCCGCGCGGCGTCGGCGCGGCTGGTCAACACCGAACGGCGGCAGGGCCCGCCGGTGCGGCTGGTGGCCGAGCGACCGCTGGGCAGCGCCACCCCGACGAGGTACTGGATCACCAACCTGGTGGACCGGCCGGTCCCGGAGCTGTTCGACCTGATCACCAGGAAGGACCGGGCGGACGCGAACGCGGCGCGGGACCCCTACGGCCTGCACGACTTCGAGGGCCGCAGCTACCAGGGTTGGCACCACCACATGACGATGGTGTCGGTGGCGCACGCGTACGCGCTGCTGACCGGCGAGGGCGCGACCGACTACCTGGAGTCGGAGAACGCCACGTCGTGACGGTGAACCCGGGCAGCCCGCCGCAAGCCGGCGGCGGGCTCCCGTCCACTTCGGACCCGCGAAGTCCCGGCCCGCGTCCCGGCCGAGGCTCGCGGTTCCGCGCGTCCACGGACCCGCCGCCGGGTTCACAGTTCCGGCCCACGGCCCACGGCCCACGGCCCACGAGTCCCGGCTCCCGGCTCCCGGCTCCCGGCTCCCGGCTCCCGGCTCCCGGGGCGGGCCTACCGGCTGCGCGCGGTGAGCGTGCCACGTGCCGGGTTCTGCGTGACCGGCCGATCCGGGCACAGGCGGTCATCCCGCGGCGAACCGGTCGGTTCCGGGCAGTCGTCGAGCCGGTCCGCGAACCCCGCGAACCGGCCCGTACCGGGCACACCGCCCGACCGCCTCACGCCGTCACCCGTCGCGGGGAACGCGCCGGGTCGCCCGTCCTCACCAGAGCAGGTCGCCGCGCTCGAAGCCGAGCAGCATCCGCTTGCGCTCGATCCCGCCGCCGTACCCGGTCAGACCGCCGGTCGAGCCGACGACCCGGTGGCACGGCACGATGATGCTGATCGGGTTCTTGCCGTTGGCCAACCCGACCGCGCGCGAGGCGGTCGGGCGGCCGATGCGGGCGGCCAGCTCGCCGTAGGTCATCGTCTCCCCGTGCGGGATCTCCTTGAGCGCGTCCCACACGGTCCGCTGGAACGGGGTGCCGGCCATCGACAGCGGCAGGTCGAACGCGGTCCGCTTGCCCGCGAAGTACTCCTCCAGCTGCGGGGCGACCCCCCCCAACCGGGGGTCGGCGCGGGGGCCCAAAGTGTCGA
>NZ_JBHYXZ010000086.1:12981-28827 GCF_042752395.1 Actinosynnema sp. NPDC059335
CCCCGCTACTCTCCTTCTGTTTGCCCCTGGCTCTCTTCGCCACTCATATATACCCCCCCCTGCGCCCCCCACACCACCCCAGGCGGCCTCCGCCGCCGGTCGCCGAAGGTCTCGAAGGCCGGCCGGTGCCGGTGCTCGCTCATGTAGAGGCCGGCGAGGACACCGTCCCGCGCGACCAGCGTCAGCTCACCGATCGGGCTGTCGACCACTGTGTGCACGGCGACTGGGGTTGGCATGGCGGTCATTCTGCCGCGCGGACCTCCACGCGGATCGCGGCGGCCGCCTTCTCCGCGAGCGCCGCCGCCTCGGCCGGCGTGTCGGCCACGACCGTCACGGAACCGGCCCGGTCCCACGAGCTGCGCAGCTCGTGCACGGTCTCGCCGGGCGCGACCGACACCGACGCGGACAGCACGCCGGGCATCGCCTTGACCTCGTCCAGGCCCTCGACCGACACGACCTCGCCGGGCTCGGCCCGCAGGAAGCGCACGGACGCGGCGCGCTCGGCCCCGGCGGGCAGCGCGGGCGGCTCCTCGCCGCGCATCAGCGTGTAGTACCGCTCGGCCAGCGGGAAGCCGTACGCCTCGTCGATCAGCCAGGTGATGCCGTCGCCGGGGAACCGGCCGGCGCACTCGACCAGGTGCGGCACGCCGCCGGAGAGGATCCACTCGCAGTGCACGATCCCGGTGCCGAAGCCGACCGCGCGCAGCACCGCCTCCGTCCGCTCGGCCAGCAGGGCGGCGGTCTCCCCGGGCAGGTCGGCGGGCACCAGGTGGCCCAGCTCGATCGGGCGCGGCCCGGGGAACAGGGTCTTGCCGGTGATGTTGGTGAACACCGGCACGCCGTCGCGGACCAGCATCTCCACGCTGTACTCCGCGCCGCTGACGAACGTCTCGACCAGCATCCGCAGCGGGATCTCGCGGTCGGGCACGAGGATGCCCTCGTCCTGGCTCGCCAGGCACTCCCGCCACGCCTGGTCGACCTCGGCCGGGTCGTGCAGCACCTTCGTGCCGAGCGACGCCTGCCGGTTCGCGGGCTTGAGCACGACCTGGCCGGGGTGCTCGGCCATGAAGGCCCGCACGTCGTCGGGCGAGGACACGGCCGTGGACACCGGGTTGGCGACGCCGGCGGCACGGGTGACGCGGCGCAGCAGCTCCTTGTCGCGCAGCAACGCGGCCGCGCCGCTGGTCGCGCCGGGCAGCCCGTAGCGCTCGGCGAGCCGGGCGGCGAACGGCGTCGCGTACTCCAGCAGCGGCACGACGTAGGCCGGGTCGAGGTCCGGGTAGGTGTTGTAGAACTCGTCGGCCGCGCCCGGGAGCTGGTACTCCCACGGCACGAGTTCGCGCAGCGAGGCCGCGCCGGCCATCTTGTCCGCGATGTCCCTCTTGCGGATGACGTCCGGCTCGTCCACGAGGACCATCGACCCGTCCTCGAACTCGGGGCGGGTGGGCAGCGGCGCCAGGAAGCCGACGATGATCACCGGTCGCGCGGTCATGGTGTCCTCTCGAAGGTCGGTCGGGTTCGGCACACTATCGGGTGGTGCCGAGCGTCGGCGGGCAGACGGGCCGCCTGCTGGACGGCTGGGGGCGGCGGGAGGCGCGGCGCGCTCCACCGGCGTCGCGCGGCGCCCGGGCGTGCCGGTCCACCGGGGCCGGGTCGACCGATCGGCGCACGTCGGCGCAGCTCCACGGGCGCGGCGACCGCGCCGGACCGCCGCCCGCGACCCGCCGACGCGCCGTGCGGCGACCGTCCACACCGGACACGTCCGGCACGGCCCCGGTCACGCCCCCGCCACCTCCTCGGCGACGCGCTCGGCGACGACGGGCGCGGTGCGGAAGCCGTCGCCGCCGCTGGCGGCCCGCGCCCAGGCGGCCGGCCCGATCCGGACCAGGCTCCCGCCACCGGTGTCCGGGTCGACCGCGTAGTGGCACGTCCGCACGGCGGTCACGGTGTAGCGCTCGTGGTCGTTCAGCACGGACGACAGCGCCAGGTGGTCGGTCCAGCGGTCGGTCTCGTCGCCCACCTCGTCCACCTCGCGGCACAGCGCCGCGGAGCTGATCTTGAGCCGGGTGCCGTCGCCCGGCGGGATCAGCCACGCCAGGCCGTCGTCGCCGATGCGGCCGGCGCTGGGCGCGCCCTCCCACCACCGCGCCGGCTCGTCGGGCGGTCGCAGGTAGACGATCCGTTGGCGGTGCAGCACGGTCGGCACGTCGACCAGCTCCCGGGACCACGGTCCGGCGGCCACCAGCAGCACGTCCCCGCGCACGGTGGACCCGTCGGCCAGGTGCACCGCGGCGCGGTCGGCGTCGACCTCGCGGACGGCGCTGCCCGGTCGCAGCGCCACCAGCGGGTGCTCGCGCAGCCAGCGCGCGGCGGCGTCGAGGACCCGGTCGGCCAGGAGCACGCCCGCGTCGGCTTCGAGCAGGCCGACCGCGCCGGCCGGGAAGCGGATGTGCGGGTACTTCTCCGGCTCCACCGGGGAGACCGGCGTGCCGGCCTCGCGCGCGACGTCGAGCGCCGCGTCCGCCGACTCGGCGGGCCACCCGGTGACCACGCCGACCCGCCGGTAGAAGGGCGTGCCGAACAGGGACTCCAGCTCCAGCCAGCGCCGGTGCAGCACCGCCGAGGCGCGGGTGGCGGCCACGTCGCCCGGGTCGAGCGCGCGGAGGGCCCGGTGCTCGTCGTGGGAGGTGGAGGCCGGGTTGGGCACGGGGCCCACGTCCAGCACGGTGACCCGCGCCCCGGACCGCGCGCACCGGACTGCGGTGAGCAGACCGGTGACCCCGGCTCCCACGACGACCAAGTGCCGACCCACCTCGCACCACCCTTCCCGGCGACACCCGCCGCCGGACTCCTCCGGACCGACCACGGCCTGGGCGCGACCGGCCACCGCACCGCCGGCGGCCACGACGCCGCCCGCGCCGCGAACCGCGACCGGGCCGTACCGCGATCGTCACCGGACAATTCCCGGTTCGTCGCCCGCCGGTGCGGGGAAGTAATTTCCGGGTGCGCCGGAATAGATACCCCGGACGCACCCGGATCAATTACGACAACCGACCGACGCGCCTACAGTCAAGCCGACGTCACAGTTGATCGGTAGTGTCGTCCGGCCGTGACAATCAATTCCTGGCGGGTGGACCGGCGCACCGCGTGGCCGGCGGCGCGCAGGTCGAGCGCGAAGGTGCGGGCCAGGGGGTCGAGCCGGTACGCGCCCGGCCGGCCGGCGCAGCGCAGCAGCCCGGCGTCGGCCAGCTCGTACACCGGCTCGTCGTCGGCGAACGCCCCGCCGAGCACCGGCTCGTCCACGGGCTGGTGCGCGAGCTGGTGCAGCAACGCCTTGGCCGCGTCGCCGAGCCCCAGGTAGGCCGACTGGTAGGACTCGCGGACCGACAGGTCGCCGATGCGCAGCCAGTCCAGCAACGCGCCCGGCTCGGTCAGCCGCGCGAGCAGCCGGCCCACCGGCAGGCCCGGCCTGGCGGCGAGCTTGCGCGCGGCGATGTCCAGCGCCTGCGGCAGGTCGCCGCACAGCCGGGCGAGCCGGTCGCAGTCCTCGGGCTCGACCACCACCGGGTCCGGCAGGCCCGCCGTGAGCATGGCGATGGCCTCGGCCCGGGACGGCACGCCCAGCCGCAGCCGGCGCACGTCCCGCAGGCCGAGCAGCGGCGCGCGGGACACGATCACCGTGGTGCTGTGCGGGCTCTCCGCCAGCAGCGGCCGGACCTGGCGCTCGTCGCGCACGTTGTCCAGCAGCACCACGACCCGGCGTTCGGCGATCAGCGACCGGTACAGGCCGGCCTGCTGGTCGAGGGTGTCCGGCAGGCCCTCGACGGGCACGCCCAACGCGCGCAGGAACCCGTCCAGCACGGTCCGGGCACCCCGCTCCCCCGGCTCCAGCGGCCCCAGGTCGACGTAGAGCTGGCCGTCCACCGCGTCGGCGGCCAGGCGGTGGACGTGGCGCAGCGCGAGTTCGGTCTTGCCGACGCCCGCCGGTCCGGTGATCACCACGGGGGTGACCGTGTCCGCGGCGAGCAGGCGCAGCTCCTCGGCCCGGCCGACGAACCCGCGCGGCCTCATCGGCAACTGCGCCGGTCGCGGCACGGCCGAGCGCGGCCCCGCCGGTTCCGGCCGGACCGCCGCGGCGGCCGCCTCGGGACCCAGCCCGCTCGACACCTCCAGCCACCGGCGCCGCCACTGCTCGCGGTCGCCGCCGCACGCGGCCACGAACGCGAGGGTCACCTGCAACGTGGGCATCCGGTGGCCGCTGGCCGCGCTGGACAACACCGACGAGGAGTACAAAGCCGCCCGACCCATGTCCCGGTACGTGGGGTTGCCCGCCCGGGCCCTCAGTCGTCTCAATTCGCTCGCGAAAGTCGCGACCGCGCCGGACGAGGCATCGACAGGTTTTTCCGGTCTACCCATCCCCAGCGGATCCCTTCCTCTCCAGGTGCGGGCCAAGCATGAATAAGGGGTGGAGTTCCCGCTACCGCCGATCGGAGGACCATAGGATTTGAATATGACCACTGAGCGCAGCACGTAACGTCGCAGGTAGAGGCATTATGTGACACTATGTCATCGGCCGTGAGCGGCGCGTCGCCACCTATTCCAGAGTGACCGGGAAATACACCGGAAAGAAGTATTGCGCAGGTCCCGCGGACGCCGACGGGCCCGGCGGGCACGTCACCCGCCGGGCCGGTCGCCGGTGCTGTGAGAAGGGTTACCCGGCCGTGCCGGCGGGCCTGCGCTCCCGCATGCCGAGCACGGCGAACCAGCCGCCGACCAGGCCGAGCACGCCGCACAGCAACCACACGCCGTTGCCGAACGCGCCCCAGGCCAGCACGCCGAGCGTGGGTCCGAGCGCCGAGCCGAGGCCGAACGTGGCCTGGTGCGTGCCGACGTACCGGCCGCGGACCGAGGCGGGGGCCTTGGCCGGGTGCGCGAACATCGTCGGGCCGCTGATCATCACGCCGAGCACGAACACCCCGGTGCTGAGCACGATCACGACCGCGTGCGAGCCGAGCCCGTACCCGGCCGCGCCCAGGCCCATGACCGCCGTGCCGACCGCGCCCGCCGCCCACGGCGCCCAGTCGCGGACGTACGAGGTGATCTTCAGCTCGGACACCACGAGGATGATCGACGCGGTGGTCAGCACGATGCTGTAGAGCACGGCCGGGTGGCCCTCGCCGGTGATCTTCAGCGGGAGCGCCACCACGTACTGCACGTAGATCAGCGTGCCGAGCAGGGTGGAGGCGAGGAAGGCGAGGAACCGGGCGTCGCGGATCATCACCGCGTAGGCCGACCGCTTCTGCGCGCCGGACTCCGCCTCGTCCTCGTCGTCGCGCGGCGCCGCGGTGGCGGGCAGCGTGAGCCGGGCCACCACGGCGTAGGCCAGCGCCGACGCCGCGTCGAAGTAGAACAGCAGGTCCCAGTCGAGCAGGATCAGCCCGGCCGCGATGAGCGGCGCGAGCGCCGCGCCGCCGTTGAGGGCGATGCGCATCATGGAGAACGCCATGACCCGGTGCTCGGCCGGCATCAGCTCGCTGAGCAGCACCGCCGCCGCGGGCCGGTAGCACTGGGTGGCCAGGCCCGCCGCGCCGATCACGACCAGCAGCACGCCGAACAGGCCGGGCGTGCTCAACGACGGCATCACCGCGAGGACCGCCGCCGACGCCGTCATCGCGCCGACGATCGTGGCCCGCGGCCCGAGCCGGTGCACCAGCTCGCCGCCGAGCAGCGTGCCGAGCACCGCGCCGGCGCTGTAGCAGGTGAGCGCGATCCCGGCCTGGCCGATGGAGAACTCGCGCATCGTCAGGTAGAGCACCAGGAAGGTCTGCGCGAACGCGCCGAGCTGGTTGACGAGCACGCCGCCGAGCAGGTAGCGGACGGCCGGCGGCGTGGCCCTGACGCTCGCGAGGACGCCGCCCGGTCTGCCCGCTTCCTTCGTGGTCACTGCGAATCCCCATCCGTCCCGGAGCCGAACACGCCCGATACCCCGCCGGGACGCGGTCGCGCGCCCCGACGGGGTACCAGTCCAGCGGAGTCGGACGTTGTCCGACAGGGTTGATCTGACCTGGCGATCAATCAGCGGGCGAACACGCCGTTGACGGCGCCGAAGTCCAGCGCGCCGTCCAGCTCGGCGTAGGTGCCCTTGGTCAGCACCTCCTCGGCGGCGCGGTGCGCCACGGAGAACGCGGCCTGGGCGACCGCCGTGCCCAGGCTGACCCGCCGGACGCCGACGGCCTCGAACTCGGCCACCGACGGCGCGCCGGGACCCGCCATCACGTTGACCGGCAGCGGCGAGCCCTCGACCAGCCGCTTCAGCACGTCCAGGTCGACCAGGCCGGGGACGAACAGGCTGTCCGCGCCCGCCTCGGCGTAGGCCGCGGCCCGCGTGAGCACGTCGTCCAGCCGGCCCTCGGGCTCGCCGACCTGGAAGAGGAACACGTCGGTGCGGATGTTGACCACCAGCTCGGGCAGGCCGGCGCGCTCCGCCGCCTCCCGCGCCGCGCGCAGCCGGGCGGACTGCTCCTCGACGGTGAACAGCGGCACCCCGAAACCCTTGGAGTCCTCGATGTTCACGCCGACCGCGCCGGCCGCGACGACGGCCTCGACGGTGGCCGCGACGTCCTCCGGCGCGTGGCCGTAGCCGCCCTCGACGTCGGCGGTCACGGGCACGTCCACGGCGGCGGCGACCAGGCGGACCTGCTCGACCATCTCGTCACGGGACAGGGCCTGCCCGTCGGGCCTGCCCAGGGCCCACGACACCCCGCCACTGGTCGTGGCGATCGCCTTCGCGCCGGCGCGGGCGATCAGGGCGGCGCTGCCCGCGTCCCACGCGTTGGGGAGCACGAGCACCCCGTCCGCGTGGAGTTCACGCAGTAAGTCCGCCTTGGGCTTGTTGTTGTGCATGGATCGTCACCTTTCCGATGACCGCGATCGGGTGGGGCGGCGCATCGTAACAACATCGACTGACGATCGAGTGGCCTCGCCGGCCGCGTCACCGGTTCGCGTCGTCGCGCGCCAGCCGCAGCCACCCGAGCAGCAGCGTGCCGCCGGCCCAGCACAGCAGGGTGGTCGCCGACGACGTCGTCGTCATCCCCGGCACCTCGCCGACCAGCAGGAACGCCGCACCGGAGCCGGGCAGGACGTCGGCGATCGCGTCGGTCCAGGCGAAGCCGAAGTTCGGCAGCACCAGCGGCAGCACGAGCATCAGCAGGAACACCACGACGAGCGTGCCCGCGGTGTTGCGCAGCAGGAACCCCAGCCCGAGGGCGAACGCCGCGCCGGCGGCGAAGGCGAACACGACCTTCGGCAGCACGTCGCCCGCGCCCGCCAGGGTGAGCAGGGGGCTCGCCGCGACGAACGACGCGAGCGCGGCCACCGACAGGAGCAGCGCACCGAGGACCGCGGCCACCGCGACCGCGACCACCGCGCGGGCCAGGAAGAACACCGGCCGCCGCGGCGTCCACTGCAGGCTCGGCACGATCCCGCCGGTCGCGTAGTCCGACGTCACCGCGGTGAGCGCCAGGGCGAGCACGGCGAACTGACCCGGCAGGCCGGTGACCGCCGCCGCGGCCCACGCCGAGGCGCCGCGCGGCGCCTCGGCGGCCGAGGCCGCCTCCAGCCCCGCGATGGTCGAGATGCCCGCCATGACCAGGACGCCCGCGGCCAGGCACCACCAAGTGGACCGCACCGTCCACAACCTGGTCCACTCCGCCGCGCAGGCGCGGGCGAACACCCGTCCGCCCCGGACCTCGCGGCGGACTTCCCGTGCGACGACGGCCGTCACCGCGCCCCCTCGGTCGTGGCGGGCACCGGCTCCCGGCCGTGGTGCTCGACGCTGCTGTCGGTCAGTTCCAGGTACGCCTCCTCCAGGGACTGGCGCACCTCGGAGAGGTGGTGCAGCGGGATGTGCCGGGCGTGCGCGAGGCCGCCCACGTCCTCGGCGGCGCCGCCCTCGACCAGCAGGTCGCCGTCGGCCTCGCGCTGCGCGGTGAGCCCGCGCTCCCGCAGCGCGTCGAGCAGGAGGTCCGGTCGCGGGCTGCGCACCCGCACCTTGGTCCGGCCGAGCCCCTGGAGGATCTCCCGCGTCGAGGTGTCGGCGATCAGCCGGCCGCGGCCGATCACCACCAGCCGGTCGGCGACCTGCTCCACCTCGCTCAGCAGGTGGCTGGACACCAGCACGGTGCGGCCCTCGTCGGCGAGCCGGCGCAGCAGGCCGCGGATCCACCGGACGCCGTCCAGGTCCAGCCCGTTGACCGGCTCGTCGAACACCAGCACGGCCGGGTCGCCGATCAGCGCCGCGGCGATGCCGAGGCGCTGCCGCATGCCCAGCGAGTAGCCCTTGATCCGGCGGCGGGCCGCGCCGGCCAGCCCCACCCGCTCGATGACCTCCTCGACCCGCCGGGCGGGCAGGCCGTTGGTCCGGGCGGCCACGCGCAGGTGGCCGCGCCCGGTGCGGCCGGGGTGCGCCGCGCCGGGGTCGAGCAGCGCGCCGACCTCGCGCAGCGGCTCGGCGAACGTCGCGTACGGCCGCCCGTTCACCAGCGCCGTCCCGGAGGTGGGCCGGTCCAGGCCGAGCAGCACCCGCATCGTGGTGGACTTGCCCGCGCCGTTCGGCCCGAGGAAGCCGGTCACCGTGCCGGGCTCGACCCGGAAGCTCAGGTCGTCCACGGCGAGCACGTCGCCGTACCGCCTGGTCAGGTTGCGGACCTCGATCACCGGCGGTCCCCGTCCCCGTCGGCGGCCGCGTCGTGCTCGTCGTCCACCCATTCGAGCAGGTCGCCGGGCTGGCACTCGAGCACCCGGCACATGGCCTCCAGGGTGCTGAAGCGCACGGCCTTGGCCCGGCCGTTCTTCAGCACGGCCACGTTCGACGGGGTGAGCCCCACCCGTTCGGCGAACTCGCCGACGCTCATCTTGCGCTTGGCCAGTTCGACGTCGATGCGCACGATGATCGGCATCAGATCACCGATTCCATGTCGCTGCGCAGTGTCGTGGCCTGCCGCAGCAGCGCCCGCATGACCACCATGAGCAGGCCGACCACGGTGAGCCCGATCGACAGCAGGAACAGCAGCAGCGGCACACCGGGGTCGTCGGCGTTGAAGCCCACGTAGAGGAACACCGCCTGGAACACCACCCAGGCCGCGGCGATGGCCCACACGATCAGGTCCACCCACCTCAGCGACGCCTCGCTGAAGATGCGGTCCTTCTTCACCAGCGTGAGCAGCTTCCAGATCGCGACGATCACCACCTGCACGCACAGCACCCAGAACACCGTCACGGCGGTCAGCGGCCACCGCAGGTACGCCACGTCCGGGTTCTCCCGGGCCATGTGCCGGAACTGACCCGGCAGCGACATGACCTGGAACAACAGCAGGACGCCGAACATCAACACGAGGAACACCCGGAGCGCCGCGACCGCTCGATGCGTTGTGACCATGCATCGAGTCTCGCGTGTTACCTATCGAATGTCAATCGGTAGCTACCGATTTGCGACAACTACCTACCGTAAGACGATCAGCACGGACGGTCAGACCGCGACCGGTCCACAGTGGACCGACGCGCGACCTTTGTGGACGGTCTGGTGTCTATTGTGGAGTGTCCCGCCGCCTTTACCGGAGCGCGAACGGAAGCGCAACGAAGGTCACCGAACCGTCGCGCCGGGGGTTGCGCGGTGATCCTTCGGGGCACACCACACGGGTGACGGCGACTCGGGATGTGCGACAGGCGGTGGCGGCGGAGCGGTTCGCGGTGCGGAGCGCGGTATCGCTGGTCGTCGCGGCCACCGCGGGCGTCGCGTTCGCGGTCGTGGTGATGGTGGTCTGGTCGGAGTGGTCGCCGGTGCGCGACCTCGACCAGGCGATCTCGGACGCGGTGACGGGGTGGGTCGCGGCTTCCGGCGTCCTGGTGGCGGTGGCGCGGGGGCTGACCCGGCTCGGCGACACGGCGACGCTCACCGGCCTCACCGCGCTGGCGGCGGCGTGGCTGCTGCTGCGCCGACGCCCGTGGGTGGCCGCGCACGTGGTCGTCACCGCGGCCGGCGGCGGGCTGCTCGGCGTGGTGGTGAAGGAGCTGGTCGGGCGGTTGCGGCCGCTGGTGGACGTCGAGGTGGCCACGGCCCCGGGCTGGAGCTTCCCGAGCGGCCACACGGTCGGCGCGACCGTCACCTACGGCGTGCTGGTGCTCGTGTTCGCCTCCGTGCGCCGGGCGCGGGTGGTGCTGGTCCCGTCGGCGCTCGGGATCGTGCTGGTGGTGGGCCTCACCAGGGTGGCGCTGGGCGTGCACTTCGCCACGGACGTGCTCGGCGGTTGGCTGCTCGGCCTGCTGTGGCTGGCCCTCACCACGGAGGTGTTCCGCCGGTGGCGGCGCGACGAGGGCCTGGCGGACGTGCCGCTGTCCCGCGGCCTGGTGCCCGAGGCGGCCGACGACCTGCGGCCGGCGTCCGGGCGTCGGGTCCGCCCGCCGCGCGGCACGTGGCGCGCCGCGGCCCGGCTGCTGGTGGTCTGGGGCCTGCTGCTGGGCGCGCTGTTCGGGCTCGGCTCGCTGCTCACCGCCGCCGGGCCGGACGTGCCGCCGGCCTGGGACCGCGCCGCGGTCGAGTGGCTGGCCGACCGCCGCACGCCGTGGTGGGACGCGGTCATGGAGGAGGTGGGCGGGTTCAGCGGCACGGGCCCGGTGATGGCCGCCGCGGCGGTGGTCTGCGTGATCGCGTTGGCCGCGACGCGGTCCTGGCGGCCCGTCCTGCTGGTCGTGCTGGGGTTGCTCGGCGAGGTCGCGCTGTTCCTGGTCACCACGGCGGTGGTCGACCGCGCCCGCCCGGCGGCGAAGCTGCCCGGCGACCTGCCGCCGACGTCGAGCTTCCCGTCCGGTCACGTCGCGGCGTCCCTGGTGCTCGGCACGGCGGTGGCGCTCCTGGTCGCGCGCGGCACCCGCCGGTGGTGGCGCGGACCCGTGGTGGCGCTGGCGCTCGCCGTCCCGGTGCTGGTCGCCGCGCAGCGCCTCTACTCGGGCGTCCACTACCCCACCGACGTGCTCGGCAGCGTGCTGCTCGCCCTGCCGTGGATCGCCGCCGCGCGCTGGGCGACGACGGCCGGGACCACCGCCGCGAAGGAATTCGAAAGCGATTCGAAATCGAACGCGGTCGAATCGGGAATATGAGTGTTCGACGGCGGCTTCCGCCCGGAATGGAATTCCACCCCATTGAACGTGAAATGTCTTCACGGAGCGTCGCCCGCCTGCTACGGTCCGATTTCCGGAAACGTTCCCGGAAATCCGCCGCCGGTTGCGCACCCCCCACCAGGGAGCCGAAGATGCCACTGAAGTCATCACCAGGCCCGACCAGGAAAAGGCGCGGACTCGCGGCGACGGCGGCGTTCGCGCTCGCCGCCGCCACGGCGCTGGGCGCGGGCCCCGCCGCGGCCGACGTGAGCGCCGCCGCGCGCGTGGACAACCCCTATTCCGGGGCGTCGGTGTACGTGAACCCGGACTGGTCCGCGAAGGCGCGGGCCGACGGCGGGTCCGCCATCGCGAACCAGCCGACGTTCGTCTGGCTGGACCGGATCGCCGCGATCAACGGCGTGAACGGCGCACGCGGCCTGCGCGCGCACCTCGACAACGCCCTGAGCCAGGCCGCCGGGCGCACGATGGTCGTCCAGTTCGTGATCTACAACCTGCCCGGCCGCGACTGCGCGGCGCTCGCGTCCAACGGCGAACTGGGCCCGGACGACCTGCCCCGCTACAAGACCGAGTACATCGACCCGATCGCCGCGATCATGGGCGACTCGAAGTACGCCAACCTGCGCATCGTGACGATCATCGAGATCGACTCGCTGCCGAACCTGGTGACGAACGTCGGCGGCCGGCCGACCGCCACCGCCCAGTGCGACCGGATGCTCCAGAACGGCAACTACGTCAACGGCGTCGGTTACGCGCTGGCCAAGCTCGGCGCGATCGGCAACGTCTACAACTACATCGACGCCGCGCACCACGGCTGGATCGGGTGGGACGACAACTTCGGCGCGTCCGCGACGTTGTTCGCGCAGGCCGCCCGCGCGTCCGGCAGCACGGTCGACAACGTCACCGGGTTCATCGCGAACACGGCGAACTACGGCGTGCTGAAAGAGGACCATTTCACCGTCAACGACACCGTGAACGGCACTTCCGTGCGCCAGTCGAAGTGGATCGACTGGAACCGGTACGTGGACGAGCTGTCGTTCGCCCAGGCGTTCCGCACGCAATTGATCGGCGCCGGGTTCCGGTCGAACATCGGCATGCTGATCGACACGTCGCGCAACGGCTGGGGCGGCTCCCAGCGCCCGACCGCCAAGGGCCCGACGACGAGCGTGGACGCGTACGTGAACGGCGGCCGCTACGACCGCCGCATCCACCTCGGCAACTGGTGCAACCAGTCCGGGGCGGGCATCGGCGAGCGGCCCCGGGCGAACCCGGCCGCGGGCATCGACGCCTACGTGTGGGCCAAGCCGCCGGGCGAGTCCGACGGCGCGAGCCGGGAGATCCCGAACGACGAGGGCAAGGGCTTCGACCGGATGTGCGACCCGACGTACGGCGGCAACGCCCGCAACGGCAACAACATGTCGGGCGCGCTCGCCAACGCGCCGCTGTCGGGCCACTGGTTCCCGGCCCAGTTCCGCCAGCTCCTGGCGAACGCCTACCCGCGCCTCTGACCCGTCGGCGCGGCGCCGGTGGGGCGGTGTCCGCCTCCGAGCAGACCGGCGGGATCATGATCTCGCCACTGCCCGGCGGGCGGACCCCGCCCCACCCGGCTCGCACCTGATCACACCCACCCGGCCGGGCCGATCCCGGCACCCCTGTCCCGGTGCCACCGTCCCCGGCCACGCCCGCACCGCCGGAGTCCCGGCGAACACCCCCTCACTCCGCCCTCCAGCGCGCCGCCTGCCGTGACCGCAGCCGAAATCCCCGGCGAACTTCCGCCCCCGCTCACGCCGCCCAACGGCGCGCCGCCGCGAGCACCCGGGGCGCGAGGGCGTCGGCGATCAGGGCGTACCCGGCGGGCGAGGGGTGGAAGCGGTCCGCGGCGAACAGCCGCGGGTCCGCGGCGAACCGGTCCAGCAGGTCCCGCCCGGGCGCGGCCACGACGCCGCCCGCGCGCACCACCGCGTCGGCCTGCGCACGCGCGTACAGCCCGCTGGCCTGCGACACGAACGCCCGGTACGCGGGCGGCACGTGGGAGAGCACGCCGAGGTCCGGCGCGGTGGCCACCACCACCTCGCCACCGGCCCGGCGCAACGCCGCCACGGCGTCGTGCAGCAGCCCGGCGCCCACCGCCGGCGGCGTGAACGAGGTCAGGTCGTTCGCCCCGATCACCACCAGCGCGAGGTCCACACCCGTCGGCACGGCCGCCCGCACCTGGGCCGCCAACCCGTCCGACCGCGCGCCGGACACGGCGTGCACCCCGAGGTCGACGCGGTGCCCGGCCGCCCGCAGCCGGGCCGACAGCAGCGCGCCCGGGGTCTCCTCGACCCGCGCGCACCCCACACCGACGGCGAGCGAATCACCCAGGACGCGGAAGCGCAGTTGTGCGGTCATCACCCATCACAACGCACGAGACCCGCCCGGTGCTCCCGACGGCCGGACGTCCTCCGGGCGCGGGTTCGTCGAGCCGGTGAATTGAACGGGCAATCCACCACCGAAAAGCCGCCCCGCGCGAGAGGGCGCGACGTTTATTCGATCGCCGGCGGTCGCCCGCTGCGGCACGATCGGGTGCGGCAAGGTGCCCCCGGAAGGAGTCGGATGGCCGCGCCCAGGGCCGACAAACCCACCAAGAACCGCAAAAAAGCGGTGTTGCTCGCCTTGCGCCTGTACGGCCGCGAGCTGCGCCGCCACCGGATGCTCGGGGTGGGCGCGCTCGTGCTGCCCGCGCTGGGCAACACCTGTTTGCTCTACCTCGCGCCGCTGGCCGTCGGCGCGCTCGCGGGCCGCCTCGCCGAGGGCGGCGTCACCGGCCTCTCCACCGTGCTGCCGTACCTGCTGGCGTTCTGCGGCCTGATGCTGTTCGCGGAACTGCTGTGGCGCGTCGGCGTGCACTGCCTCAACCGCACCGACGGCCGGGGGATCGAGCACCTGTCCGTGTACGGCATGGACGCGCTGCTCGCCAAGGACGCGGCGTTCTTCCACGACAACTTCGCCGGGTCGCTCACCAAGCGGGTGCTGAGCTTCGCCTCCCGCTTCGAGGAGTTCGTGGACACGGTGGCGTTCCGGATCGTGGCCAACATCGTGCCGCTGGTCTTCGCCTGCGTCGTGCTGTGGGGCTACCACCCGCTGCTGGTCCTGGTGCTGCTCGGGCTGATCATGCTCACCGGGTTCGTGATCGCGCCGCTCATCCGCCGCCGCCAGCAACTGGTCGACGAGCGCGAGGCCGCCTACGCGCGGGTGTCCGGCCACGTCGCCGACACGCTGATGAACATGGAGACGGTGCGGGCGTTCGCCGCCGAGGAACGGGAGGGCGCGGAGCACCGGAGCCGGACCGCCGAGAGCCGGGCGCTCGCGCTGCGCTCGTGGGACTACGGCAACCTGCGCATCGACACCGTGGTCGCGCCGCTGTCCGTGCTGACCAACGCGCTCGGCCTCGCGGTCGCGGTCGGGGTCAGCGGCGGGCTCGGGGTGGAGGCGATCGTGGTGACGTTCACCTACTTCAGCAACGCGACCCGGATCATGTTCGAGTTCAACCAGATCTACCGGCGCTTCGAGAGCGCGCTCACCGAGGCAGCCCAGTTCACCGAACTGCTCCTGGACCCGCCGACCGTGCTCGACCCGCCGGACCCGGAACCGTTGCGGGTCAAGGACTCCGGCGTCCGGTTCGACGGCGTGGTGTTCGCGCACGGCGGCAACGAGCCGTTGTTCACGGGCCTCGACCTGGACGTCCCGGCGGGCACCCGGATCGGGCTGGTCGGCCGGTCCGGCGGCGGCAAGACCACGCTCACCCGGCTGCTGCTGCGGCTGATGGACGTGGACGAGGGCCGCATCCTCGTCGGCGGCCAGGACATCGCCCGGATGCGCCAGGCCGACCTGCGCGGGCTGATCGCGTACGTGCCGCAGGACCCGGCGATGTTCCACCGGACCCTGCGCGAGAACATCGCGTTCGCCCGGCCGGGCGCGACCGACGACGAGGTGCTGCGCGCCGCCCGTGCCGCCCACGTGACGGAGTTCGCGGAGGCGCTGCCCGACGGGTTCGACACGATGGTCGGCGAACGCGGCGTCAAGCTGTCCGGCGGGCAGCGGCAGCGCGTCGCCTTGGCCCGCGCGATCCTGCGCGACGCGCCGATCCTGCTGCTGGACGAGGCGACCAGCGCGCTGGACTCGGAGAGCGAGCTGCTGGTCCAGGAGGCGCTGTGGCGGCTCATGGAGGGCCGCACCGCGTTCGTCGTGGCGCACCGGCTGAGCACGGTCGTGCGGATGGACCGGTTGATCGTGCTCGACCGGGGCCGGATCGCGGAACAGGGCACGCACGCCGAACTGCTCGACGCGGGCGGCGCGTACGCGAAGCTGTGGCGTCACCAGTCCGGCGGGTTCCTGGACGACTCGGCGGAGGACGCGGACCGGGCGGAGTCGGTCGGCACCCCGTCACGGTGACGGCACGGCGGCGCGGCGGGACCGGGCCAGGGCCAGCCCGCCCAGGACGACCCCGACCAGCCCGACCACCACGGCCACCACACCGCCGCCGAGCCCGTTGCCGGTGCCGAGACCGCCGTCGGCGGTGATCACCACCAGCGCGCCGGCCACCACGGCGACCGACCCCGCCACGAGCGCGACCACGGCCCGCCCCCCCCCCGCACCCGGGGCGGGGGGGGGCGCCTTGGCGAGCCGCCGGGT
>NZ_JBHYXZ010000086.1:28837-35919 GCF_042752395.1 Actinosynnema sp. NPDC059335
GTCCTCGGGGTTGTCGAGCCACCAGTCGGCCAGCGACTCGCCCGCCCCGACCAGTGGCGGGGGCCCCCCCCCCCCCCCCCGGGGGCCCCCCCCCCCGCCCGGGGGGGAGAGCCCCCCCGAGCGCCACCCCGGCCCCCCCCCGCCCGGAACCGGGGTCGGCCCGGCGGGAGCGGACCAGGGCCAGGCCGCCGACGATCGCGCCGACCAGCCCCAGCGCGCCGGCCACGAGGGCCACGGCCCGGCCGGCGCTGAACGTGTAGGCGTCGACCGCGTCGGCGGCAAGCAGGATGTCCACGGACATGGGGTGCTCCTTTTCGGGGACGACTGGACGTCGACCCGAAGCCTGACCGCCGACACCGCCTCCGGTCATCGTGCGCACGGGGACAACCCGCGCTGCCGCGCCCGTGGCAGGACTACCGCGACCGCGGTAGTCGGGGATCGTCCCCGCGCACGAGTCGCCGGCCCTGTCGCCGCGGTTAGGGTGCACGCATGAGCGGGGGACGGATCGCGTTCCGGGACTGGGCGATCGCCCTCGGCGTGGCGGCGACCCTGCTGATCGCCGGGCTGTCCAAGCCGCAGGCCGGGCCGTTGGGTTACGCGTTGCTGGTGCTCGGCGGGCTGGCCCTGGTCCCACGCCGACGCGCGCCGGTGGCCGTGCTGGTCGTGACCGGGCTGTGCGGGCTGGGCCACCAGGCGGTCGGCGTCGACGTGCCCGTGGTGGCGTACCTGTTCGCCGTGTACGCCGCGGTCCGGGCCGGGCACCGCCGGGTGGCGGTGGCGGTGTCGGTGGCCATGCTGGTCGCCCTGCCGCTGGTGCTGCTGGCGTCCGCCCCCGACCTGCCCGTCGGCCAGGCGCTCACCCGGTCCCGCGACGTGCTGGAGATCGCCTGGCTGGTCGCCGCCGGCGCGGCCGGCGAGGCGCTGCGCCAGGCCGAACGCCGCGCGGACGAGGCAGAGCGCACCCGGGAGGAGACCGCCCGGCGGCGTGCCGACGAGGAGCGGCTGCACATCGCGCGCGAGCTGCACGACTCGCTCACCCACCAGATCTCGGTGGTCAAGCTCCAGGCGGAGGTCGCCGTCCACCTGGCCCGCAAGCGCGGCGAGCCGGTGCCCGAGGCGTTGCTCGCGATCCGCGAGGCGGGCCGTGAGGCGGCGCGGGAACTGCGGGCGACGCTGGAGGCGTTGCGCGACGACGACCGGACCCCGCCGCACGGGCTCGACCAGGTGCCCGCGCTGGTGCGGCGCGCCCGCACGACCGGCCTGGACGCGACGCTGACGATCGAGGGGCGGCCGGGCGACGTGCCGGCCGCCGTGGGCCGGACCGCGTACCGGATCGTCCAGGAGTCGCTGACCAACATCGCCCGGCACGCCGCCGCCGACACCGCGTCGGTCCGCATCGACTACCGGCCCGACGCCCTGGTCATCCGGGTGGACGACGACGGCCGGGCCACGCCGGCGGACGCGCCGACGCCCGGCGTGGGGTTGCTCGGGATGCGCGAGCGGGTCACCGCGCTGGGCGGCAGGCTCGACGCCGCGCCGCGCCGGGAGGGCGGCTTCACCGTGCACGCCGAACTGCCCGTGGACCGGACGCCGTGATCCGCGTGCTGCTGGTGGACGACCAGCCGCTGATCCGCAGCGGGTTCCGCGCGCTGCTCGACGTCGAGGACGACATCGAGGTGGTGGCGGAGGCCGCCGACGGCGAGCGGGGCGTGGCGCTGGCGCGCGAGCACCTGCCGGACATCGCCCTGGTGGACATCCGGATGCCCGTCCTGGACGGCATCGAGGCGACCCGGCGCATCGCCGCCGACCCGGCCCTGGCGTCGGTGCGCGTCGTCATCCTGACCAACTACGGCCTCGACGAGCACGTCTTCCACGCGTTGCGCGCCGGCGCGGCGGGCTTCCTGGTCAAGGACGTGCAACCGGAGGACTTCCTGCACGGCGTCCGCGTGGCCGCGCGCGGGGACGCCCTGCTCGCGCCGTCGATCACGCGCCGGCTGATCGACCGGTTCGTCGCCCACCCGCCCGCCGACACGACCGGGGCGGGCCTGGCCGAGCTGACCAACCGCGAGCGCGAGGCCGTGGTCCTGGTCGCGCAGGGCCTGTCGAACGACGAGGTCGCCGAGCGCATGGTGATCAGCCCGCTGACCGCCAAGACCCACGTCAACCGGGCCATGACCAAGCTGCGCGCCCGCGACCGCGCGCAGCTGGTCGTGCTGGCCTACGAGTCCGGCCTGGTCATCCCCCGCCACCGCCGACCCGAACGCTGAACCCGGGTAGGACACACGCGTGTGTCCTACGTTCAGGCCGCGTGTGTCCTACGTTCAGGTACCCCGAGTTCAACGCTCAGGACGGGCGGCGGGGTCAGCCGACCAGGGCGCGCAGGCGGCGCAGCACCTCGTCCTCGCCGATCGCCTGCGTGATCGCGTGCAGGTCCGGGCTGCGGGTCGAGCCGGTCAGCGCGACGCGGACCAGCTGCGATGCCTCGCGGATCGAGCCGGGGTAGGCGTCGGGGTTCTTCTTGTACTCCTTGGGGCTCGGCGCGAAGCCGTGCCCGGCCGCCAGCTCGCGGACCTGGCCGAACCACTCCTGCGGGTCGGCGAGGTGCCGGTAGCCGTCGGCGAAGTCGCGGGCGAAGGCGGCGGCGACGGCGGGGTCCACGCCGAGGCCCGCGAGCCGCTCGTCCTCCGGGCCGGACAGCACGGTGAACAGCTGCGGGAAGAAGAAGCCGTACGCGGGCCGGAAGTCCGACCACTTGCGCAGGTCCTTGCGCGGGTTCTCGACGCCCTCCCGCTCGACGGACACCGCGCGCAGCGCCAGCTCGGGTTCGGCGTCGAGCACGGCGGCCAGCTCGGGGTCGTGGTCCCCGGCCCACGCGCGGACGGCGTCGTAGACCTCGCGGCTGGTGAAGCCGGCGATGTGGTCGGCGCTGATGTCCTCCAGCTTGACCAGGTCGACCAGCGGCCCCGCGACGCCGCAGTGGTCCAGGCTGATCGGCGTGGCCAGCGCCTCCTCCAGCGGCACCTCGGCGAGCCGGCCGTTGGCCAGCCCGCGCAGGTAGTACAGGATCGCTCGGGCGGGGTAGCCGGCCTCGATGTAGAAGTCGACGCCCGCCTCCGGGTCCTTGCGCTTGGACAGCTTCCGCTTGCCGCCGGGGATCTGCTTCATCAACGGCGCGATGTGCGCGTACGTGACGTGCTCGAACCCGAGGGCGTCGAAGAGCTGCCGGTGCAGCGGCACGGAGGAGATCCACTCCTCGCCGCGGATGACCAGGTTGACGCGCATCAGGTGGTCGTCCACGGCGTGCGCGAAGTGGTAGGTCGGCAGGCGCGGCGAGGTGTCGGACGACTTGAGGATCACGGTGTCGTTGCGGTTGCCCTCGTGCTCCAGCTCGCCCCGGATGGCGTCGGTGAACCGGACGCGGGCGCCGGCCGCGTCGTCGGGCGCGCGGAACCGCACCACGTACGGCGCGCCCTCGGCGAGCTTCGCGGCCACGTCGGCCGGGTCCGCGTCACGCCAGGTGGCCCACTTGCCGTAGTAGCCGGTGGGCATCTTCACGGCCTGCTGCCGCGCGGTGATCTCGGCCAGCTCGTCCTTGGTCGCGAAGCACAGGTACGCCTTGTCCTGGCGCAGCAGCTCCCGCACGTAGGTCAGGTAGATCGACTCGCGCGCCGACTGGTGGTACGGGCCGTAGGCGCCGTCCGCGTCGGACTCGTCGGGGTGCAGGTCGAAGTAGTCGAACGCGCGGGCGAACTGGTCCAGCGCGCCCTCGACCTCGCGCGACTGGTCGGTGTCCTCCACCCGCACGAGGTACGCGCCGCCGGTGTGGGTGGCGATGTCGCGGTCGATGGTGGCCACGTAGATGCCGCCGATGTGGACGAACCCGGTCGGCGACGGGCCGAACCGGGTGACCCGCGCGCCCTCGGGCAGCGACCTGGCCGGGTACCGCTGTTCCCAGTGCTCGGGTTCGGGCAGGTCAGCGGGGAAGAGGGCGTCGATGACCGCGCGGTCGAGCATGGGGAGGTCCGTCTCGTTCTCTCGGTGGGATTGGCCGCATCAGGGTACGGGCGGCGCCGATCGGGTCGCGACCGGCTATCGCCGCCGCACGGCGAGCAGCAGGCCCAGGCCGACCACGGTCAGCGCGAAGGCGACGGCGAACGCGCTGCGGTACCCCAGCACCTGCGCGACGCCCAGCAGCGGCCCCGACACCATCGCGCTGACCTTGAGCGTGTTCGCGTACAACGTCGTGGCGTACCCGGGCCGGTCGGGCGCGAGCCCCTGGAAGTACGAGATGCCCACGCCCATCACGGCCGAGATCACGATCGCGTGCAGCACCTGCGCGGCGGCCACCTGCCACGTCGCGGTGGCCGGCAGCACCACCGCGTAGTACGCCAGCGCCACCACCGCGCCCGCCACCACCAGCCGCCCGTGGTCCACGCGCAGGGCCAACGCGCCGAAGACCAGCATCAGCGGGATCTCCAGGGCCGCGCACAGGCCCATGACCAGGCCGGCCTCGGACGTGGTGCCGTGCAGCACGTCGGTCACGAGCAGCGGCATCGCCAGGAAGCCCAGCATGTCGCCCGCCTGCACCAGCACGAACGCCGCCGCGGCGAGCACGACGTCACGGCGCGGCGAGCCGGGCCGCTCCCCCGTCGCCGGCGCGGGCGCGTGGCCCAGCTCCGGCAGCAGGCCGGCCGTCACCGCGACCGCCACCAGGTAGAGCCCGGCCGCCGCCCCGAACAGCCCGGCGAACCCGCTGGTGTCGATCAGCAGCGCCCCCACCGGCGGGCCGACGACCCACGACAGCGACAGCACCATCCGCAACGTGCTGATGGCCAACGGCCCCTTCGCGGAACCGGCGCGTTCCAGCGCCTCCCGCGCGTAGGCGAACATCTGCGGCAGCAACGAGGACGAGACCGCCACCAGCGTCAGCGACACCCCGAGCAGCAGCCAGTAGTCCCGCACCGCGGCGAACAGGCCGTACGCCACCGCCGCGGCCACCGAACCCCACACCAGCAGCCGCCGGCGCACCGCCCGCGCGTCCGACAGCCGCCCGAGCAGCGTGGCGACGACCAGCGCCGCGACCGAGTCGGCGAGCAGGAACGCGCCGACCGCGACGGGTCCCGCGGCCAGTTCCTTGACCAGGAACACCGACAGGAACGGCCCGGCCAGCGCGTAGCCGACGCCGGTCAGCAGCCCCACCGCCAGCAGGGGCGTGAACGGACGCGCACGCGGTGCGAGGTCCATGGGACCGGTCCTCTCGACCGGTGGGAGGAGGAGCGGCACGCGTGCCGCCCGGTCCCGCCATGGTCCCGGTCCCGGGGAGCCGCCGCCGGCGACCGATCGGTGGGAGCCCGGCACCCGTGCGGACGATGCGGGCGACCCGGTCGCGCGGCTATCTTGGAACGACCATTCCAAGATTGTGGGGCGGGCATGCCGGACGTGAAGCACTTCGACCCCGAGGCGGTGCTCGCGTCGGTGGAGGAGCTGTTCTGGCGGCAGGGCGTGTCCTCGACCGGCGTGGGCGACGTCGTGGCGGCCACCGGCGTCAACCGGTCCAGCCTGTACGCGACGTTCGGCGGCAAGCGGGAGCTGTACCTGGCGGCGCTGCGCCGGTACGTCGACCGGCGGTCGGGACCGGTGCTGCGGCGGCTCGCCGAGGACGGGCGCGGCCTGCCGGCGATCGCCGACTTCTTCCGCGCGCTGATCCGGGCGCGGTGCGCCGGGGAGCACGCGCGGTGGGGCTGCATGGTCACCAACGCCCACGCCGGCGGGGAGAACGACGACCCCGACGTCCGAGCGGTCCTGCACGAGCACCACGCCCGGCTGCGGGCGGCGATGCGCGCGGCGCTGGACCGCGCCCGTGCCGCCGGCGCGCTGCGGCCGGGCGTCGAGCCGGAGGTGTCGGCCGACGCGCTCGCCCTGCTGGCCTACGGCGTGAACCTGCGCTCCCGCGCGGGCGCGTCCCCGGAGGCGTTGGCGGAGACCGTCACGGCGGTGCTCGCCGCGCTCGCGAACCGACCCGAGGAGATCCGCTGACATGGTGCAGTTCACCGTTCACGACGAGACCACCGCGCCCGAGGCCGCCCGCCCCCACCTGGAGGCGGGCCGGCGGCGGATGGGGTTCGTCACCTCGCTCAACGGCGTGATGGCGGAGTCCCCGGAGCTGCTGGCCGGGTACAACGCGCTGGCCGAGCAGTTCGGCAAGTCCTCGCTGCCCGCCGACGCCAGGCACGTCGTCTGGATCACCACCAGCGTGGTCAACGGCTGCGAGTACTGCGTGGCCGCGCACTCCACGGTCGCGCTCAAGGCCGGGGTCGCCGAGGAGACCGTGCGGGCGCTGCGCGCCGGCAAGCCCCTGTCGGACGACGCCCTGGAGGCGGTCCGCAAGCTCACCGAACTGGTCGTGACCGACCGCGGGTGGGTCCGCGAGCGGGACATCGAGGACTTCCTGGCGGCGGGCCACACCCGGCGGCAGGTGCTCGACGTCATCCTCGGCGTGGGGATGAAGACCCTGTCGAACTACACCAACCACATCGCCCACACCCCGCTCGACCCGGCGTGGCAGGACCAGGAGTGGCGCCGGCCCTGACCGGACCCCGGAACTTCGAGGTTTGAGAGCGGGCGGAGCAGGGAAACGGTAGTGGGCCGGCGACCGCCGGCGATCACACCTGCGGACGGCGCTGCCGTGATGTGCGAGGGCGAAATTGAGTCTGCATGCTGCCGGTGACGACCTGGTCGTGTCGCACACGCGGCGGGAGTCGGCCCCGGTCCTGCTCGTACGGGGCTGTGTTGACACCGACACCGCGTCCACGCTGCGGCAACACCTCGACTCGGCGCTGGCCGGCTCGGGGGTCGCGGTGGTGGACCTCGGCGAAGTGGCCTTCTTCTCGTCGGCGGGCGCGACCGCGCTGGCGGCGGCGGGTCGCGGCGGCGTGCTGCACGTGGTCGTGACCCCGCTGGTCCGGCAGGTCCTGGAGGCGGCCGGGGTGGCGGACGCGCTGGACCTGCACGACTTCCCCGCCGAGGCCGAGGAGGCCGCCGAGGCGTCGACCCGTCCGCTGCTGATGGTCTGCTGACCGGCC
>NZ_JBHYXZ010000087.1:0-5212 GCF_042752395.1 Actinosynnema sp. NPDC059335
AGCGCGGGCCGGGGCCGGTCGGCGCTCAGCCGGCCCGCGCACCGAAGCGTCGGCGTGACAGGTGGCCTGCTCCCTCCGCGGGGGCAGGCCGCCCACGGTTGCAAAGGTGACGTTGCAAAGCTGCCTTTGCAACGGTAGCTTTGCGTCATGGTGGCACCCCGGGACATCGCCGACGTCGAAGAACTGCGCACGCTCGCGCACCCGTTGCGCCAGCGGATACTGCGGCACCTCGGGCAGCACGGGCCGGCCACGGCCAGCACGCTCGCCAAGGCGCTCGGCGAGAGCAGCGGCGCGACGAGTTACCACCTCCGGATGCTCGCCAGGCACGCCTTCGTGGAGGAGGTGCCCGAACGCGCGCACGGCCGGGAGAGGTGGTGGCGGGCGCCGGCGCAGGACCTGCGGTTCGACCGCGCCCCGGAGGACCCGGAGGTGCGCACCCTCCTCGAACAGCTCAACCGGCTCAAGTTGGCGGCCGACCAGGAGTTGTTCGCCGACTTCCTGGCCCGGCGGTCCGAGCTGGGCGAGTGGGGGGACGCGGTGCCGTACTCGCGCGGGTCGGTCCGGGTCACGCTGCCGGAGCTGGGGGAGTTCTTCGACGAGTACCTGGCGCTGCTCAAGCGCTACCAACGACCGGCGGGGGAGACGCCCGCGGACGCGCGGCACGTCGCCGTCCGCTTCCTCGCCTTCCCGGTACCGCCCCCGGCGGACCGGGCCTGATCGGGCGGGCCCGGGATCATCCCGGGCCTGATCGGACGGGCACCGACACCCAGGGCCCGGGACCCCGGGCTTGATCGGACGAGTCCGGGACCCGGGCCCGACACCCCGGGCCGTCGAGCTGGCACTCGACGGCCCGGGCACGGAAGTCGCCGCACCACGCCGGGAACCGGCGTGTTCCTCGTACGCGCGAAACCTCCTCCGGAAGGAGAGCACCTGTGCTCCCCCCACGCAACCCGTCGCTCCGGCGTGCCCTCGGCACGCTGCTCGCGACCGTGACGCTCACCGTGACGCCCGTCGTGACGCCGACCGCGCTCGCGGCCGGGCCGGCCCAGGCCGGACCCGCGGTGGTCGAGCAGGACGTCACCTTCTCCGGCAGCGGCGGGCCGACCCTGCACGGCACGGTCCTCGCCCCCGCCGAACCCGCCGCCGCCCGGCGGCCCGCCATGGTCATGGTGCACGGCTCCGGCCGGGTGTCGCGGGACGGGTACCGGGCGGAGGCGGAGGCGTTCGCCCGGTCCGGCATCGTGACGTTGATCTACGACAAGCGGCCGAAGGCGTCACGGTCCGATGTGGACTTCGGGCTGCTCGCGGACGACGCGCTGGCCGGGTTGCGGGCGTTGCGGTCCCGTGCCGACGTGGACCCGGACCGGGTCGGCCTGTGGGGTGTCAGCGAGGGCGGCTGGGTGGCGCCGCTGGCCGCGTCCCGCACGGCCGAGGTGGCGTTCGTCGTCACGGTCGGCGCGGCGGGCGTGGCGCCGGAGCGCCAGCAGTCGTGGAACCTCGTGAACCGGCTCGCCGCGGCCGGGGTGTCGGGCTCGCTGGTGGACACGGTCTCGCGCACCGCGTTGGGCCTGGTCGTCGGCGCGGGCCTGTTCCCGGAGGCCGGGTACGACCCCGCGCCGGTGCTGGCCCGCGTCACCCGGCCGGTGCTGGGGCTGTGGGGCGAACTCGACCGCGTGGTGCCCGGCGCGGAGAGCCTGCGACTCTTCCGGGAGTCGCTGGACGCGGCCGGGAACCGGCGGTACGCCCTCGGTTCCGTGCCCGGCGCCGACCACACCATGCGCCTGTCCCCGGACGGCTTCCGGCGCGGCGACGAGGTGTCGCCCGCCTACCTCGAACGCGTCTCGTCCTGGGTGCACGGGCTCGCCGGGACCACCGCGGCCGTCGAGGTCGGGACGCCCGCGCGGCAGGAGCGGGACAGCGCGCCGGTCGAGCCGGGGTCACCCGCGGCGCACCTGGTCGCGGTCGCGGTGCTGCTGGTGGCGTTCGGCGGGTACGGGGCAGGCGCGGCGGTCCGGCGGCTGCGCGGCCGGCGTGGCGCGCCACCCGCCCGGCGCGCGGCCCGCGTGCTCGCGACCACCGGCCTGCTCGCCGTGCTGGGGCTGTTCGCGTACCTCGGCCAACTGTCCGCCACCAACGCGCGCAACCCCGGCGCGGTCCTGCTCGGCCGGCCGCTGCCGTGGCTCGGGCTGCAACTCCTCGCGGTGGCGGTGGTGGTCGCCGCGATGATCACGGCGTGGGGCCTGTGGCGGGCCAGGTCCGAACCCGGCCACCGGCTGCGGCTCGGGTTGCTGGTCGCGGGCGGGGTGGTGTTCGTGCCGTGGGCCGTGCACTGGGGCCTGCTGCTGCCGTAGCCGTCAGCGGCCCACCGCGGTCTCGCGGTCCACGCGCGACAGCTTCTCCGGGTTGCGCAGCAGGTAGATGCCGGTGACCAGGCCGTCCTCGACGCGCATCGCGACGATGCCGTCCAGCACCCCGTCGACCCGCAGCAGCAGCGCCGGACCGCCGTTGAGCCGCACCGGCTCGGTCGACGTCCGGGCGCCGAGGACGTCCCACCGGGCGGCCAGCAGCCGGGCCGCCTTCTCCGCGCCCACGACCGGCTTGCGCACGGCCTGCTTGAACCCGCCCGCGTCGCTCAGGATGACGACGTCCGGCGCGAGCACGTCCAGCAGGTCCCGCAGGTCGCCGGTCTCCACCGCCCGTTGGAACGCCGCCAGCGCGGCCCGCGTCTCGTCCGGGGACGCGGTGCCGCGCGGCCGGCGTTCGGCGACGTGGGCCCGGGCCCGGTGGGCGATCTGGCGCACCGCGGCCGGTGTCCGGTCGACCGCCTCGGCGATCTCCGCGTAGTCGAGGGCGAACACGTCGCGCAGCACGAACACCGCCCGCTCGATCGGCCCCAACGTCTCCAGCACGAGCAGCATCGCCAGGGACAGGCTTTCGGCCAGTTCCACGTCCTCGGCCACGTCGGGCGCGGTCAGCAGCGGCTCGGGCAGCCACGGGCCGACGTAGGACTCCTTGCGCCGGCCGAGCGCCCGCAACCGG
Organism: Actinosynnema sp. NPDC059335; assembly: GCF_042752395.1. Classification (NCBI taxonomy): domain Bacteria; kingdom Bacillati; phylum Actinomycetota; class Actinomycetes; order Pseudonocardiales; family Pseudonocardiaceae; genus Actinosynnema; species Actinosynnema sp. NPDC059335. Next base: position 3,040 of record NZ_JBHYXZ010000087.1, read on the forward strand.
CCCAGCGCCTCGCGGGTGGCGATCCGCACCAGGTACGCGCGCCGGTCCCGCACGGCGTCGAGGTCCACCCGCGACCACCGCAGCCAGGTCTCCTGGACGACGTCCTCGGCGTCGACGGCCGAGCCCAGCACCTGGTAGGCGACGGTGAACAGCAGGCTGCGGTGCGTCGCGAACGCCTCGGTGGCGGGATCGTCGGCGGCCATGGGTGGTTCCCGTCCCCTCGGTGTGACGCGGGTCACGCGGCCGGTCTGTCACAGGGCCCGCGACCCCGGCATCCCATGGTCGCAAAGCCATTCCCACACCGGATCCCGGGGGAGAACGCCGTGAACGTCGTACTGTGGATCGTCACCGCCCTGCTCGCCACCGCCTACCTCGCGGGCGGCGTCGTCAAGGTGGTCGTGCCCAAGGGGAAGATCGCCGCCGCGGGCCGCAGCGGGCAGTGGGTCGAGGACTGGGGCGCCGGCGCGGTCAAGGCCATCGGGGTGCTGGAGGTCCTCGGGGCGGTCGGCCTGGTGCTGCCCGCCGTGCTGGGCGTCGCGCCGGTCCTGGTCCCGATCGCGGCGGTCGGCCTGATGGGTGTCATGGCCGGCGCGACGGTCGTCCGGGTCCGGCGGGGCGAATTCGGCCTGGCGGTGCTCGACCTCGCCTACCTGGTGCTGCTCGCCTTCGTGGCGTGGGGCCGCCTCTTCGTCGAGCCCTTCACCGGCTGACCGCCACTGGACGGTGCGGGGGAAAGCCTTTACCGTGCGAAGGCAGGACGTCGCCCGCACGAGACCGGCGCGGGGTCGGCGGTCGCGCGACCGCGGACCCCGACGTCGGCCGGACCCGTCCCCGCCGCCACTCCGCCGCACCCACTCCGCCGCACCGCTCCCCTGCACCGCAGGGGGGAACGCCAACGACCGTGGAGGCTTCCGTGGCACCCCGAACCCGACGCGCCCGGCCGACCCCGCTCGGCGCGCTCGCCACCGCGCTGGCCGTGGCCGCGTCCGCCCTGGTGTCCGCCGCGCCCGCGAGCGCGGCGCCCGTCCCGCCGTCCCGGGGGGAACCCGCGGCGGCGTCCTCGGCCGGCGGCCCTGCGGCCGCGGGGGTCGGCCCGGTGACGCAGCTCGCCACCGACACGGACGTGCCCTGGGGCCTGGACTTCCTGCCCGACGGCTCGGGCGTCTACACCCGGCGGGACGCGTTCGACATCGTGAAGCTGTCGCCGTCGGGCCAGAGGACCACGCTCGGCACGGTGCCGAACGTGGTGACCACCAACGGCGAGGGCGGTCTGCTCGGCCTGGAGGTGTCACCGACCTTCGTGACCGACAACTACCTGTACATCTACCACACGGCCGCGAACGACAACCGGATCGTGCGGATGAAGGTGCAGAACAACGCGCTGGTGCAGGGTTCGCTGCAGGTGCTGCTCACCGGCATCCCGCGCAACCGCTACCACAACGGCGGCCGGCTGCGGTTCGGCCCGGACGGCAAGCTGTACGCGGGCACCGGCGACGCCCAGAACGGCAACTGGGCGCAGGACCTGTCCAACCTGGGCGGCAAGGTGTTGCGGCTCAACGCGGACGGCTCCGCGCCGACCGACAACCCGTTCTACCGCAACGGCGGCAACGCGCGTTACGTGTGGACCTACGGCCACCGCAACGTGCAGGGCCTGGCGTTCGACGGCCAGGGCAGGCTGTGGCAGGCCGAGCTGGGCAACACGGTCATGGACGAGCTGAACCTCTCCGAGCGGGGCGGCAACTACGGCTGGCCCGCCTGCGAGGGCACGTCCGGCTCCTGCGCGGGCTACGTCGCGCCCAAGCGCACGTGGAGCACCGCCACCGCCTCGCCCAGCGGCATCGCCGTCGTGAACAACGCCGTCTACGTGGCGACGCTGCGCGGCAGCCGGCTCTACCGGCTCGTCATCAGCGGCACGTCGGTCGGTTCGGAGACGGTCCACTTCCAGGGCACGTACGGCCGGCTGCGCACGGTCGAGCCCGCGCCGGACGGCAGCCTGTGGCTGACCACCAGCGACGACCGGGACTCCGTGCCGAACAACTCCACCAGCCGGGTCCTGCGGGTGCAGTTGACCTGACCGGGGGTCGTGGTCGGGGGCGTCCACCTCGGCCGGCACTGCGCGCCCGAGGTCCTGGTCGTGACCGCCACGACGGCCGACGGCGTGCGGATGACCACC